>CAKTUT010000035.1 GCA_934621665.1 uncultured Oscillospiraceae bacterium
ACGTACGGCAGCAGGGCGATGTGGCGGGCGCGCTTGATGGCGACCGTCAGCTGACGCTGATGAGCAGCGCAGGTACCGGTGGTACGGCGGGGCAGGATCTTGCCGCGCTCGGACAGGTAACGGCGGAGCTTTGCAGTGTCTTTGAAGTCGATGTGCTCGACCTTATCGACGCAGAAAGAGCATACTTTCTTGCGGCGGCGGGGACGGACACGGTCGTTAGCCATTGCCATTATGAAATCCTCCTTATAGTCTTGTGGAAAAACAGAAATCCTTAGAACGGAAGCTGGTCGTCGTCGCCCTCGAGCATGGCAAAATCGGAAGCCGGAGCTGCGGGAGCTGCCGGTGCGGCATATGCAGGAGCGCCGCCATAGGACGGTGCGCCATAGCCGCCAGCCGACTGATCAAAGCCGCCGGGGGCTGCGCCGTCGCGCCGCGAATCACCAAAGTAGACGTTATCCGCCACAACCTCGGCCGAACGGCGCTTGTTGCCCTCCTTGTCCTGCCAGTTGCGGATTTGCAGCCGGCCGGATACCACTGCCATGCGACCCTTGGTGAAGTACTTGCTGACAAATTCAGCCGTGCTGCGCCAGGCCACGATATCGACGAAATCAGTTTCACGCTCTGCGCCCTGTGCCGCAAAGTCGCGGTCAACAGCGAGCGTAAAGGATGCGACCGCGATGCCGCTGCCGGTGCGGCGCAGCTCGGGGTCACGGGTCAGACGCCCCATGAGAACGATGTGGTTCAGCATGATTGCGCCTCCTTACTCTTCAACGGCCACGATGATGGAACGCATGATGCCATCCGTGATCTTGAAGACACGGTCAAGCTCAGCCGGCATTTCCGGCTTTGCCTCGCAGGTCATGTAGACGTAGTAGCCCTCGGGCAGATCGTTGATCGGGTATGCAAGACGGCGCTTGCCCCACTCGTCAACACTGGACACGGTACCATAGTCGTCTACGATGCCTTTGAATTTTTCCACGAGAGCCGCAATACCCTCTTCACCCTGTGCGGGATCGACGATATAGATGATCTCATACTTTGCGGAAAGTTTTGCCATTGATGTTGCACCTCCTTCTGGACGTATGGCCGCAGATCGCGTCTGCGGCAAGGATCGTCCGCCTGTTCTGGCAGACCAAGACATTATAACGGACAAATTCCGCGCTGTCAACCGGAAACGTTGAAAAAAGGACTGCTTTTTCGGATTTTTTTGAAAATAAGCGCGTTATGCTTCAAATAAAGCGGCGGTTTTGCCTGCTGTGCAGTTAAAGAAGCACTTCCGGCGGCTTTTTTGCGCGCTTTTCGCGCAAACGCCGGAAGAAGTCGGACAGCAGCGCGGCGCACTCGTCCGCCAATACGCCGGACAAAAGCGCCGGTTTCCCACTGCATGGAAGCGTAAAGAGATTGACGGCAGAGCCGCAGCAGCCGTTGACGCGGTCATCTGCGCCATAGACCACGCGCGGGATGCGCGCGTTGATGATTGCCCCGGCGCACATGGGACACGGCTCAAGCGTGACATATAGTGTGCACTGCCACAGCCGCCAGCCGCCAAGTGTCCGGCATGCCTCGGCAATCGCCTCAATTTCGGCGTGCGCCAACGCGCTTTTTGCCGTTTCGCGGCGGTTGCGGCCGCGGCCGACAATCCGGTCGCCCAGCGTCACCACGCAGCCGACGGGCACTTCGCCCTCCTCTGCCGCCTCCTGTGCCAGTAGGATCGCTTCGCACATGAATTGTTCGTCGTTCATAGAATCCCTCCAGGGAGTGGTTGTCTGCGGCTAAGATATCAAGCCTCTTGACAAAACGATTCTAGCAGATGCGCGTCCGCGCGTCAAATATATCCGCGCCCATGCCTACGGTTCATTTTCCGGGTGCTGCGCAGAAAAAAGCGCCGCCAACAGCAGCGCAAGGTCTTTTTCGCCAAACGGACGCTCCACACCGCCGGCTGCGCGCAGCGTCAGCGTAGACTGCGCCTCGGAAAGAAGCCGGTCAAAGCCGGCGCTCAGAGACGTAAAATCCGGCGTGCTCTCGTGCCCGGTCACCAGATAGTCCACGCTCACGTCGAAAAGCGACGCCAACGCGCAAAGCGTTGCGCAGTCCGGCTCACGCCGTCCCTGTTCATACATCCCAATTGCGCTGGCGCTTACGCCAAGCTGTGCGGCAAGCTCCGCCTGATTCCATCCGTGCGCCTTGCGCAGCTGTGCCAGTCGAATACCTAACATTTCTTCTCCCTCCCTGAATTCCAGAAAAAGTAAAATTCGCCCTTGACATCACACGTTTCGTGTAGTACACTTTGATATGGAAATAAATGTAAAATACAAATCATTTCGACAAAGCGTAAAGGGCAGGAGGGAGAAGAAAATATGGCACAAAGATGCCGAAAAAAACGCGACAGCCAGCTTGCGCCGGTATTTAACTGGTGTAAGTGGTGCGGCGGCGAGATCTACATTGGACAGCGCTATTATGCAACCGGGAATGGGCTGGTCTGTGAGGAATGCTTTCCCGCATACAGCCGGGAGTATTTCCTCCCGGCGCTGCGGACGGCAATGGTGCGGAGGTTTGGGTATGACGATGATTGAAATGGCCGTTGAGTACCGGGGCTGTGCAGAACAGCTGCGGCGGCGGCTGCGCGTATTGCGCAGCGCCGACCGCAGCTGCCCCGGTGGAGAGGAGCAGTTCTGGCTACGGCGGCGGATCGCGGCGCTGACGGTAGCATTGACGCAGCTCAATGAGCTGACAGAACTGTTGGAACACTACTATGAAAGGGGGTATTACCGGAGTGAGAAATATCGAGTTTGACGGCTATTACGGTCCGCGCCTTTCGCGCGAGATGCAGCGCAGGCGGCTGATGCGGGTGATAGATAACGAGCTGACGGAAAAGCAGCGCCGCGTGGTGCTGGGCTATTACTTTGAGCAGAAGAACATCTGCCGATTGGCCGAGGAATACGGCGTAAACAAATCCTCCATCAGCCGGATGCTGCACCGGGCGGAGCACCGGATGAAGCAGTATCTGAAATATTGAGCGGCAGACAGGCGGGAATGCGGTTGTTTATGCGACTCCCGCCTGTAATGCGTCAATCGCGCCGGGCGTAAATCCGTGTTAAATCGACACACCACTGAAAAAAGCCCCCTGACCGAGGATCAGTCGATCAGTCAGTCAGGGGTGAGAAATGGATTGTGGGATTTGGTCTGCGGCCGCGCCGCAAACCGGGGATATGAAGTGCGCTCGTATTGGATAAGCTGTATCCATATCATACCAGCCGGAATGTGAAAAATCTGTCGAAGCTTGTCGGCGGCACGGAAAATATTTCCACGCTTTGGCGTTGGCGGCAAGTGGCGCAGTGCCTTGCAAATCGCGGCGCAGCTTGCTACAATATACGATAGATTTGAGCACCATTTGGGGGAATGCACATGAAATTTGACGCGGGTATATTTGACGCAGCCATTATCGGCGCGGGACACGCCGGCATTGAGGCAGGGCTTGCCTGCGCGCGGATGGGACTGCACACGGCGGTGTTTACCATCAATCTGGATGCCGTGGGCAATATGCCGTGCAATCCCGCCATCGGCGGCACGGGAAAGGGACATCTGGTGCGCGAGCTTGACGCGCTGGGCGGCGAGATGGCAAGGGCTGCCGATCGCTGCTGCATCCAGTACCGGATGCTCAATCGCGGCAAAGGCCCTGCCGTGCATTCGCTGCGTGCGCAGGCCGACCGCCGGAGGTATCAGGAGGACATGAAGCGCACGCTCGAGCGACAGCCAAATCTGGAGCTGATGCAGGCGATGGTAACGGAGATTGGTCTGGACGCGTCGGGCGCGGTAGAAAGCGTGACAACAAGCCTTGGTGCGGTGTATCGTGTGCGTGCGGTGGTAATCGCCTCGGGCACGTATCTGGATGCACGCGTGATCATCGGCGACAGCGCCGTTTCGTCCGGCCCTGACGGAATGCAGGCGGCAAGCGGCCTGACGCAGTGCCTTGCGGCGATGGGGCTTCGGCTGCGTCGGTTTAAAACCGGCACGCCGCCGCGCGTGAACCGACGGAGCATCGACTTTTCGCAGATGGAGCTTCAGCCAGGTGATGAAAATCCCGTGCCGTTTTCATTCCGCACGGAGCGCGCGCCCGAAAACCGCGCCGTGTGCCATCTGACGTATACAAATGAAAAGACACACGCGGTCATCCGCGAAAATTTTGCGCGCAGTCCCCTCTTTAACGGCATGATCGAGTCGGTTGGGCCGCGCTACTGCCCGTCGATTGAGACGAAGATTGACCGTTTCCCCGATAAGCCCCGCCATCAGCTGTTCATTGAGCCGTGCGGGCTGGGAACGGATGAGATGTATATTCAGGGCTTTTCATCCAGCCTCCCGCTTGACGTGCAGCTTGCGATGCTGCACACGGTGACGGGGCTTGAGCATGCGGAGATGATGCGCCCGGCGTATGCGATTGAATATGACTGCATCGACCCGACCGAGCTTCTGCCGACGCTGGAGTGCAAAAAAGTGCCCGGACTTTATGGTGCGGGACAGTTTAACGGCTCCAGCGGCTATGAGGAGGCGGCGGTACAGGGCATTGTAGCGGGCGTGAACGCTGCGCTGAAAATCAAGGGCGAAGAGCCGATGATTTTAAAGCGCTCCGACGGCTATATCGGCACGCTCATTGACGATCTGGTCACCAAGGGTACGAATGAGCCGTACCGGATCATGACCTCGCGGTCAGAGTATCGTCTGCTCCACCGGCAGGACAACGCTGACCGGCGGCTGAGCCACATTGGCCACCGCGTGGGGCTGATTTCTGACGAGGAATTTGCGCGCGTCGAGGAAAAGTACCGCGGTGTGGATGCGGAGCTCCGGCGGCTGGAGACGACGGGCGTTGCCGAGAGCGAGGCGCTGAACGCGCTTTTGGAGCGCGCGGGCACTGCGCCCGTCAAGGGCTCGGCGCGGCTTTCCGATTTGATCCGGCGGCCGCAGATCAGCTATGACGAGCTTGCACCGTTTGACCCCGGGCGGCCGCAGCTGACTGCGGCGCAGCGCGAGGCCGTAGAGATAGAGCTGAAATACGCCGGCTACATCCGGCGGCAGGAAAAGCAGGTGGAGGAGTTCCGAAGAGAGGAGTCGCGCCTTTTGCCGCCCAATATCGACTATCTGTCAATTGGCGGACTGCGCGTGGAGGCACGGCAGAAACTGGATGAAATCCGGCCGGTATCGGTCGGACAGGCCAGCCGTATCTCGGGCGTGTCACCGAGTGATATCGCGGTGCTGCTGATCTGGCTGCAAGGGCAGTCGTCATAAGGGCGGACGCTCTGCCTGCCCGTGCCCTCAATTTTGCTGCATTCTGTAGGGGCGGATGCCCACATCCGCCCGTGCGATAATTCGCTTTTACGGAAGTTGAATGCAAATTTGCTACAACGGGTCGATGTGCACTCGCGAGGGGTAGGCCACCGGAGGTTTTGAAATATAGTTCAGGAGGTCTCTATGTACTTTGATTCTCATGCGCATCTGGACGATGTGCGTTTTCAAGATGATTTTGATGAAATCCTTGCGCGGATGCGCCAGAACGGCGTCAATGGGATGATGAACATCGGCTGTGACCTTCCGTCGTCGGAGCGCTCTGTCGCACTGGCCGAGCGCTACGACTGGATTTGGGCGGCGGTCGGAAGCCACCCGGATGACGCGGATCATGTGGATGAGGCGCTGATTGCACGCTATCGCGCGCTGTGCTGCAATCCGCGCGTGCGCGCCATCGGTGAGATCGGTCTGGATTATTACTATGAGGACGTGCCGCGCGAGATTCAGAAGCAGGCGTTTCGGATGCAGCTTCAGCTGGCACGGGAGCTTTCCCTGCCGGTTGTGGTGCACGAGCGCGAGGCGCACGGCGACGCGCTGAAAATTTTGGACGATTTTGTGGACGTGCACGGTGTATTCCACTGCTACTCCGGCAGTCTTGAGATGGCAAAAGAGCTGGTCAAGCGCGGCTGGTATCTCGGCTTTACAGGTGTGATTACATTTAAGAACGCGCGCAAGGCTGTGGAGGTGGCCGAATGGCTGCCGCTGAGCCGGACGCTGATTGAGACGGACTGTCCCTATATGGCGCCCGAGCCGTTCCGCGGCCGCCGCTGCGATCCCAGCATGGTAGTGCGCATGGCGGAAAAAATTGCCGAAATCAAAGGCGTGTCGGTGGAAACGGTGGCCAAGGCCACAACGAAAAATGCGCACGAGCTGTTCCGGCTTTCATCCAAACAATTTCCAGAATAGCACGGCCTTTTCCAAAAATCAACAGATTTTGGGTAAGCTTTACACAAATTTATACACGAAAAACGGCAGACTGCGAGGCATGTTCCCTGCATCTGCCGTTTTTTACAAGGGGCTTGCGGCGGCGCGGTGCGGCTGGTATACTGAGAAAAAACACAGGAGGCAGAACGATGCAGGAAGTATCTTTGCCCGCGGTGTGGGACGCGCTGTTGCATGAAGAGACAGAAAAGCCGTATTTTGCGGCGCTGATGCAGCGCGTGGACGCAGCGTATGAGGCGGGGACGGTGTATCCGCCAAAAGCGGAACTGTTTGAAGCGTTCCGGTTGACGCCGCCGGAACGGGTGCGGGTGGTAATTTTGGGGCAGGATCCGTATCACGAGCCGGGACAGGCACACGGACTGGCATTTTCGGTAAAGGACGGCGTGCGTCTGCCGCCGTCGCTTCAGAATATCAGCAAGGAATTGCAGTCTGACCTTGGTACAGCGCCGCTTACAACCGGATGCCTAAGTCCGTGGGCGGAGCAGGGCGTGTTTCTGCTGAACTCAGTGCTGAGTGTGGAGACCGGAAAGGCGAACAGCCACAAGGACTTTGGCTGGCAGACGTTTACGGACGCGGTCGTTGCATCGCTCTGCGCGCTGCCGCAGCCGGTGGCGTTTGTGCTTTGGGGCGCGCAGGCACAAAAAAAGGCCGCCGTGGCGGTGGCCTCTGCCTATCCAAGATTGGTGCTGCAAGCGCCGCACCCGAGTCCTCTCAGCGCCTACCGCGGCTTTTTCGGCAGCCGTCCGTTTTCAAAGATCAATGCGTTTTTAAAGGAGCACGGCGAAGCGGAGATTCGGTGGCAGGTGTAGCCTTGCGGCGCGCGATTGACATCGTGGTATGCCTCCGGCGCTAACTTGCGAGGACGAGGCGCAACAGAAAAAGTAGATCTGCGAAGCAATCCATCGGAGATCATAAAAAACGGGAGGAAATCCGCTTCGGAATTTCCTCCTGTTTCTATTACAGCACAGCCGCGCAGTAATCATGCACCTGCGCGCCCACGCCCGTCAGCGCGAATTTCAGCTGTAACGGCGTATTTGTTTTTTCCCCGCCGAACGGAATCTCATAGACAGCCATGGTACAGGTCGCGCCGGTATGCGTTTTGCTCTGCTTTACGGTTGGAGCAGCGGGTGCGGCAAACGCGGCAGAACCGAGCTTATACGTCAGCACCGGCGCGCTGCCTGAATAGCGCACGCCAAGGCGCAGCGCGCTGCCGGTGACGTTTCTCGCGGCAGTTGTCACCGTGCCGCTGGTGTAAAGCGTCTCGACTGCGGCAACGGTTACATCGCGCAGCTGAATGTTTGCAGCTGTTGAGCCGCCCGAGACGGTGCAGCGCAGCTCCGCACGGATATTCGGATCAAGATTTGCGCTGATGGAAACGGTCTTTGCCGTGGCGTTTGTGCCGACGTACTCGTATGTGACGGGCGTGGATTGGCCAAGCAGCTTGCCGTTTTGACAGATCGAGAACGAGAGCGCCGCGCCGCCCGACCAGTAATCAAACGAAATGCTCTGCACTGCGGCAAAGCCGCCTGCGTCCAGATAGCCGATGGTCTTGGTTTCGCCGTTTTTTGTCACGCCGAAGTTGCTGTTTCCGCCAAAGGCGGACGTGATAGTGACACTTTTGCCCGAGGATAGCACGCACGGACCGCCGATGCACAGAAGCTTTTCATAGCTGGCAATGCCGCTCAGATCCTTGAATGTGTCCAGCAGCACATTCTCTGCATACGACGTGTCCGCGCCCGCGTGCGCCTGGTGCAGCATCATGTTTGCCTGATTGAACTGTGCACCCTGCGCATAGCGCAGCGCGCGAACGGCGGCGGTCTGGCGGGCGGCCAGCGCTGCGTCCAGCAGCGTGAAGTTTTCATTTACCTGATCAAGATCGACAAAGTCCTCCGGCGCCCATGTGTAGAGATTGAAATGTTCCGTTTTGGTCATAAAAATACCTCCTTTTTTGTTGGAAGAACGTTTTGCACGGAAAGCTGACGCAAATGCGGCGCTTTTCCGGCAATTCTCTTCATAAATACAAAAAAGGAGGCGCTTTGTTGCCGCAAAAGCGGCAACCGCGCATGATTTTGTACGGCGGCTCAGGTAATCACAAAGCCGCCGTTTACGCCCAGCACCTGTCCGGTGATAAATTCCGCGTCTGTCAGCTGCACCACGGTCTGCGCCACGTCCTCGGGCGAGCCGAGCCGCTCCAGCGGCGTTTGCAGCTGCAGCTCCTCCATCACCTCCGGCGCGACTGACGCGCACATATCCGTCTGAATCACGCCCGGTGCGACGGCGTTTACGCGGATGCCGCTTGGACCAAGCTCCTGTGCCAGCGCCTTGGTATAGGCCAGAAGCGCGCCCTTGGTGGCCGAGTAGCCCACCTCGCACGATGCGCCTACCTGTCCCCACATGGACGAGATGTTGATAATTGCGCCCGCCTGCTTTTGCAGCAGGAACGGCAGCGCCGCGCGCGTGCAGTAGAACGCGCCGTCTACGTTGACGGCGAACAGCCGCCGCCACTCGGCGGGCGTAATCTGCGAGACAAGGCCATAGTGGCAGATACCGGCGTTGTTGACGAGAATGTCGCACGCGCCGATCTGCGCAAACGCGTCCAATACCGCCTGCTCGTCGGCGACGTCGCAGCGGATGGCTCCTGCGCCTGTCTCACGGGAGACGGTCTGCGCCGCCTCGTCCGATTTTTCATATAGAAACCACACGCGCTCACCGCGTGCGGCAAATGCGCGGACGATGGCCGCACCGATTCCCCGGCTGCCGCCGGTGACAATGACTGTTTTCATAGACTGCTCCATTTCACTGCTCGTATTAAAAACGCTCCCTTTTCCCGCGGAAAAGGGAGCAATGCTTTATCGGCGACGGTTTTTCGTTTTCCGGTCGGAGTACTGCTTGAGCGAGGACATTTTGCTGTCAGACTCGGTCATAAACTGCTTGAGCATATCGTCAAACGATTTCTGCTGCGGCGCGGCGGGTGTATCGGGTGCGGGCGCACGGCGGCGGTCGGACGGTGCGCGGCCGGACTGCGGCGCGCGGCGCTGGTCATTGGCCGGACGAGCCGGACGCTCAGACGGCTGCGGACGCGGCTGCGTGCGTTTGATTGACAGATTTGTTTTCCCGTTTTCGCGGCCAATAATCATAACGCGCACAGTGTCGCCCTCCGACAGATAGTCGTGGATGTCGTTTACAAATGTGTGCGCAACCTCAGAGATGTGAACCATGCCCGTGGTCTGATCCGGCAGCAGGACGAATGCACCGAACTTTGTCAGACTTTTGACCTTACCCTCAACAACTGCTCCGATTTCTAACTCCATATTCCCCCGTAGTTCCCCCGTTATGTTTGATTGCGGCGGCGCTGAAAATGCAGCGCTGCCTGCGCATATGTCCGCGGCCTATTTGCCGACGTCCTTAAAGATAATTTCACCCTCTGCCACCATGCCGAGGTTTTCACGCGCGGCTGCCGCAACGCCCTCGTCGGTGCCCAGTGCGTCAATCGACTCCTGAAGCCGGCCATTTTCCTGCTCGGCGGAGGTGATGCTGCTGGTCAGTGTGGCGGCCTCTGCGTTCTTTTCCGTGATCTGCTTGCGCAGCGACACCAGGGTAACGGTAGCATACACCACCAGAATCAGAATCACCAGCTTGACCAGCAGGGATGACCTGACAAATTTCATGCTGTGATGCGCTCCTTTCCAAATGCTGCCTGTGCGGCTTTCGCACCATCTTACCGAACATTGTAAACCATTTTCGCGCGATTGAAAAGTATTTTTTGCAAAAAATTGCAGACTTTTTACAAAACCACCGAACCGGCGTCAAAATTATGTGCACGCTGCGGGCAAAAAGCGCAAGCAGCGCCGCTTCTACGCGCAAAAATGCCGAAAATACCGGCAGCAGCAGACGGCTGAGCGTCAGAAAATACGCTGCTGCGCCCGCTGCAATGGCCGGCAGAAAGAACAGCCGGAAGCGTCCGTGTCCGGCATAGAGCCCCAGCAGCAAAAGCGCCGGCAGGGTGATAAGCGAAAACAGCACGTCCGCCGCGCAGGTAAGGCGCGGCCATTGCCGCCGCACTGCGCGCAGAAGATCATAGATAAGCCCGAGCGCCGCGCCAAGCAGCGCCGACAGCGCCAGCTGCGCGCCCTGTAATCCAAGCGGCAGCTCCATCAGCCGAACAGCCGCGCGAAAAAGCCGCCTGCGGGCGCGGGCTCTTCATAGCTCAGGCTCTCTACCAGTCCGTCTACGCTGACCTGCCCGCCGTCAAGCGACAGCATTTGCAGGTGCAGCCCCGAGCCGTGTACCACCAGCGTCCCGCGCGTGGTGGCAAGGACAATGGTGCTCTCGTCAAAGCTCTCCACCTCCAGCACGCCCGTCATGCTCAGACGGTTGCGCCCCTCCAGCGTCAGCCGGTGCGGCGCGTCCAGCTCCTGCGTCGGCAGGTTCTGCATAGCGTCATCCCCTTTGCAAATCGTCTTTGTCCATATCTATGTCCGCGCGGACAATAATATGCCGCCGCAGGGCGGCAATGTGGGACGAGTATCAAAGCGCGCTTTTTCAAAGACACGCACTTTGTAGGGGCGGACGACGCTGTCCGTCCAAAGCCTGCAATTACCACCGTGCTGTACTTCCGGCGGCTGACATATGAACAGTTTGTGCCTGAATGACACATTACAAATAGGACGTTTTTCACAGAAATTCTTAAGATGATTTTAAGATTTTGGATATATTGACAAAATTGTAGTTTCCTGTTATTCTGGCGACAGAGGGCAAATCGCCCCGATCGACAGGCCACAACAGACAATCTTTGTTTATTTACGAATATTTATTTGGCGATGCTGGCATTAAGGTTCAAGTGAGTGCGTCAAAAAGCCAATCTTTTTTCGAGGAATTGGCTCGCGGGACATCACTTCGTTGCACGTTTAAAGTTTATAAATCAGATGGAAGCATCGCCTACTCTGATCATACAATGATTCTTCTTGAATGTAATGCCAGTGGAATGTATGTATATCATGCGAACTGGGTGCCCAACAAGGTAACGATTTCTTTTATTGACTGGGATACGGTAAAAGATCGAATCGTTTCTGTTGATTATTTTATTTGCCCACATAACATCAGTGAGTGGATGCAATATAATGATTCGTATCATAGAGGCATTTGTACCATTTGCAATAACAGTGTCTTTATGCCGCACTATTCAAGATACCCCGAGCCCGCCAATCGCTGTCATGATTGTGGATATATTGGTGATATGAGTGGAACTACAAGAACGGGTGAGCCTCTAGCGTGAAAAAAGGAATTCATATATATGCAATTATTGTCACAGCTATATGCATATTGCTGTCTGCCTGCACGTCGGTAGAAACGCCAAGTGTCAGCGGAGTTGTGCCGGAAACAGCAGCGGATGAGGATGAAATTCAGCGCAATGAAACAAACGTATCTGCTGTAACCGCGTTAACCGATGAGGAAACAGCACTTCTGCACAACATGGCGCTGACCGGCTTGCAGGATGGCGTGCCGCCGGTGTGGCGCGCCGATGCACCGGCGGATGTGCCGCGTCCGCGCAGCGGCGACGCAGCAATCAGCGTGGAATACCGCGAGTGGCGAAGCGCCAGCACTTGGTTTTCGCGCGTTCATGTAAGCCCGACCCATGGCTGGTCAGAGGAAATCTGGAACGGCTTTGTGGTGCTGAAAGGATGCGAGGCTACGTATTTTCACGACGCACTTGCACCGGATTGGCTGTATCTTGTGCGGCCGTTGCGCCGATATCGCGGACAGGACAATGAAAGCGAACATTATCCACTTTGGAAGCTGACTGATTATGACGTGGGTGAATACGGCCGCACGCTGCAAAAAATATACTATCTCACGCCAGACGGCACGCAGCTGATGCAGATGGAGGCAGACGGAAGCGGTGTGACGTGCATCTATGCCGCGCCGCCGGGGAAGCTTTGCTCGCTTATTTGCTGCGAGAACACGGTCTGGTGTGCGGAACAGATGGACGATGGGTCATGGCGCATCTGGCGGCTGTATGAGCCGGAGATTGGCACGGCTGAGACATCGACACTTTTCACTGTGCTTGAACAGGCGCTCCCCACCGCACCAACAGTGCAGGTGCTGAGCAACTGTGAAACTGCCGTCTGGTGGACAAATCCGGAGATGACACGGAAGCGTGAGGAACTGAAAGAGGAATACTGGACCGAGCTCTGGGAAAATCAAACCGAACAGGAGCGCGAATGGTTTATCAGCCGCTATCTGGACGCGCATCCGGACTATGTTGATGACGGCGGCATACCGCCTTATGACGAAACGCTTTTACCGCAGGGGTCGGGCGATGTGGTAATAACATGGATTAACCAGCGCTACCATATTCCGGAACGATACGTGCGTTACCGCAATACTATCACTGGCTATGTTAAAACAATGGGAAATCTGTTTGCAACGCGGGAGTATTTCTTCTTGGATGGAACAACGTGGGAACGGCCATATGAACCAGATGAAGAGGATTCATTTGTAATCAGTCCATTCTGGCTCTATCTCCCGCC
>CAKTUT010000036.1 GCA_934621665.1 uncultured Oscillospiraceae bacterium
CAAGCTGGCACTATGTGGTCTGGGGCGGACTGCACGGTGCGTATCAGGTAGTGGGCGATGTGACAGAGCCTGTTCGAAGGAGACTGCGCACACGGCTTCATGTGGAGGACAAGCGCTGGTATGGCGTATTTCGCATGCTGATTACGTTTTTGCTGGTATGCCTCGGTTGGATTTTCTTCCGGGCAAAGACGGTGTCGGATGCATTTCTGGCGCTGCGGCAGATGTTCTCGGTGTTTAATCCCGGTATTGTAAAAAACGGTCTTTTGTATACGCTTGGCCTTGACAAGTATGACTTCTGGGCGGCAATTGCGGCGGCGGCGGTGCTGTTTATCGTGGACGCGCTGCTGCAAACGCGCGACCTGCGCGCATCGCTTGAGAAAAAGCCGTTCTGGCTGCGCTGGCCGGTATATCTGCTTTTGATTGTGGTGCTGCTGGTGTTCGGTGTGTATGGACCGCAGTATGACGCATCGGCGTTTATCTATTTCCAGTTCTGAGGAGGCGGCGGGATGAAATCGAAGAAACTGAAAAATCTCGCGGCCTTTGTCGCGTTTTTACTGATTGTAGCGGCGGTATGTTCACTTTTGTCGTATGTGCTGCGCGATAAGCGCTATGCGGCAAACGCGGTTGTGATTTACAAAGAGCCAAAAGACTCGATCGACGTGCTGCTGGTGGGCTCCAGCCATATGCTAAACGGCGTATTTCCCATGGAGCTCTGGCGCACGCAGGGAATTGCTGCCGCCAACATGGCGCAGAACGGCCAGATCATTCCCGAGACGTATTACGCGCTGATGGAGTCGTTCCGCTATCAGTCGCCCAGGGTTGTGGTGCTGGATGTGTACAAAATGGTGGAAAGCGCACGGATGGGACTGACGGTGTCATTCCATTTTACCGTAGACTCGATGCGCCTTGGCGCGCCAAAGCTCAAGGCGGTCTTTGACCTTGTGCCCGAGGAGCAGCGCGCAGAATATCTCATTGACATCATCGCGTATCACACGCGTTGGAAAGAGCTGACGGCGGCGGACTTCCGGCCGCTCGACGCGTCGATGAAAGGATCGGAGGCGCTGTTTAGTGTGTATTCGAACGCGGATTATGAAATCCCCGCGCAAAGTGAGACGGCACAGCTCAACGAGACGGCGCTTTCGTATCTGGAAAAGATCATCGCGCTTTGCGGCGAACACGGCGCGCAGCTGGTGCTGACGGCGCTGCCGTTCGGCGATGCGCATGAGGACGCCATCCCGCGCCAGCAGACGGCCAACGCCGTGGAGCAGTATGCAAAGGAGCACGGCATTCCGTTTCTCAACTATATTTATCTGAACGATGAGACCGGCCTTGATATGGCGGCGGACTTTGCCAACATCGACCATCTCAATGCGCGCGGCGCGGTGAAAATTTCGCAGCATCTGGCGGGCTATCTGAAAGAAAACTATGACCTGCCCGACCGGCGGGACGACGGCGCTTACCGTGCGTGGAACGACGACTGCGCATCGTATGAGCAGATGCTAAAAGACGGCTGGGGCGCGGAAACAAAATGAACTGTCGCTGTGTGACGAACGGTTTTTGAATTTTTTGGCCGCGGTGCAAAAGAAAAAATTGCATCCGCGGCCAAAATATGCTATGCTAAAGCAAACGGTGTTTTGCCGTTATGAAACTATAATGAATTAAAGAGGCAGCGTATGATAAAGTTTTCCGAGATGCCCTATACCCGTCCGTCCATTGCAGACATTCAGACCGCGGCAGAGTCTATCTGCAAGCGAATTGAAACCGCAGCCAGTGCGGAGGAGCAGATTGCGGCGTATTCCGAGTTTGAGGCGCTTTCGCGCTCGGCGCAGACGATGATGACGCTTGCGTATATCCGCCATACGGTGGATACACGCAATGAATTTTATGACGCGGAGAATGAATTTGCCGACGAGGCAGGCCCGCAGCTGGAGGAGATCAATCAGAACATCAATCTGGCCATGCTGCACTCCAAGTTCCGCCCGGCGCTGGAAAAGCACTATGGCAAGTTGCTGTTTACCAATCTTGAAATCGCCGTGCGCTCGTTCTCACCGGAAATTACGGAGCTGATGCAGGAAGAAAACAAGCTTGCGTCCCAGTATCAGAAGCTCTATGCCTCCGCTATGGTTACGTTTGACGGGCAGGAGCTGCCGCTGCCAAAGCTTGGCCCATATAAGCTCAGCGCCGACCGTAGCGTTCGCCGCCGCGCGTTTGAGGCCGAGGGAAAGTTCTTTGATGCGCACCGCGAGGAGCTGGACGAGCTGTATGGTAAGCTCGTCCGCTGCCGCAACGCGCAGGCCAGAAAGCTTGGCCACAAGAACTATATCCAGCTTGGCTATGACCGTCTTGGCCGCAACTGCTACGGTCCGGAGGAGGTTCGCGCGTTCCGCGATCAGATTGCAAGCGATATGACGCCGATTGTGGCCGGGGTGAAAAAGGATCAGGCAGCGCGCATCGGCGTGGAGAAGCTCTATTACTATGATGACTCCGTCATGTTCCCCGACGGCAATGCCGCCCCTGAGGGCACGCCGGACGAAATCCTGGCGGCAGGCAGACGGATGTATCATGAACTCAGTCCCGAGACAGCCGAGTTCATCGACGTGATGTTTGACGGCGAGCTGTTTGACGTGCTGTCCAAGCCCGGCAAAGCGCCCGGCGGCTACTGCACGGGCCTGCCCGACTATAAAGTTCCGTTTATTTTCTCAAACTTCAACGCAACCGCCGGTGATGTGGACGTTTTGACGCACGAGGCCGGTCACGCGTTTGCGGATTTCCGCGCGTTGAAGTTCAACTACCCCATGATGCTCCAGTCGCCGAACATGGAATCGTGCGAGTGCCACTCGATGTCGATGGAATTTTTAACGCAGGACTATCACAAGTATTTCTTCGGCGCACAGACAAAAAAATACGAATACTATCACTGCGCCGACAGCCTGATGTTTGTGCCCTACGGCTGTATGGTCGATGAGTTCCAGCATCTGATGTATGAGAACGAGGAGCTCACGCCCGAGCAGCGCAACGAGACATGGCTGAAGCTGGAGCAGAAGTACCGTCCGTGGATCGACTTTGACAATCTGCCATTCTATGGCCGTGGCGCTGGCTGGCAGCGTCAGCTGCACATCTATCTCTACCCGCTGTACTATATTGACTACTGCATGGCGCAGACCGTTGCGTTTCAGTTCTGGATCGCGTCGCTGCATGACCGCAAGGATGCGTGGGCACGCTATCTGCGCTTTGTGGACGCCGGTGGTACAAAGACGTTTGCCGAGCTTTGCCGCGATTCTGACATTCGGCTGCCCTATGACGAGGGCTGCATTCGTGCCGTTGGAAGTGAGATTTCCGCGTGGCTGGCCGAAAATCACACATAATCAACAGAGAATTTTTTATTTCATTGCTGTGATTTGGCAATAAAAGCATAGAAAAACAGTTGAAATTATCTCGCAACTCTGCTATGATATCGAAAACAAAGACGGACGTTTTCCTACGGCGTACACTTTGGCCGAGCAAAGCGGCGAACAGGATGGATGCAATGGTTTCGAGAAAGTACACGGCGGATTACCGGCTTGAAAATTCGGTCGATCCGAAAACTGGAAAAATCGTAACCAAGCCCGTCTACAAGGGCGAGTGGCATTCGTTCAGCGCAGACGATCAGACCGTACGCACCATGCGCCGTGTTTTCCCGGCGCTGACAGCTGCGGCGGTGCTTGCGTTTGTGATTGCGCTGCTGCTCAACACGCCCGTCACGCGGCACATTTACGTGCTGCTGCCGTTTGCGGCATGCGTTTTTCCGCTGTTTTATCTGTGCGCCGGGTGCTTGCGTCTGGTTCGGGCAGAACCGCTTATGACGCGCGAGCACAGCGACAAAACAGGTGCGCGCCTGTCTTCCTCGTCCATGTTCCTGCTGATCCTTATGGCGGCCTCCGCCATCGGTCAGGTCGTGGTTTTCTGCCGCGAGGGCATCGACGGATGTGACATCGTTTTTTTCGTCTGCACGCTCATTGTGCTGGCCGCAGCTGCTGCAATGTTCTGCCTGCGGCGTCATGTGCGCTCCGCGCCGGTTGACGACAAGAAGAAATAAGCGCACAACATTGTATATTACAGGTATCCGCCATTTGGCGAGAGCTTGTATATAAATAATCTAGGAGGGTAAAAAATGAAGAAACTCACCAAACTTGCAGCGCTGCTGCTGGCTCTGGTTATGGTTCTGTCCATGTTCGCTGGCTGCTCTCAGCCCGCAGCAGAGCCTACTCCCGAAGAGCCCACAGATAACTCTGCGAACGAAACCCCCGCAGAAGAAACGCCTGCGGAAGAAGAGACCCCCGCTGAAGAGCCGGCCAACACGACGCTCGTTTATGCGACCGCCGCTTTTGGCCAGAAGTTCAGCCCGTTCTTTGCTACCACTGCCTACGACCAGGAAGTTGTTGACCTGACCCAGGGCGGCATGCTGGCAGCTGACCGCGGCGGCAACATCATCCGCAACGGCATTGAGGGCGAAACTGTCAACTACAACGGCACTGACTATACCTACTATGGCATGGGCAATGTCGAGGTTGTTCAGAACGACGACGGCACGGTTGATTACAACCTGACCATGCGTGATGACATCAAGTTCTCCGACGGCACGCCCGCCGACATCGACGACGTCATCTTCGGCATCTACGTTCTGGCTGACCCGACCTATGATGGCGCTTCCACCATCTACGCACAGCCGATCATCGGCATGGACGAGTACTACAGCTCCATGGCGTACAAGTACAACCTCATCCTCGAGGCTGGTCGCGACGGCTCCTCCGAGTACTTCACCGCTGACGAAGCCGCTACCTACTGGGCAGCGTTCGACGCAGCCGGCGAAAAGTTCGCACAGGAAATCGTTGACTATGTCAAGGCTGCCGGCTACAACGCAGAAGAAGACTCCGTTGCTGCCTGCGCTGCAAACTGGGGCTTTGAGCTGGAAGACGACGCTACCGCTGCTGATTTCTTCAATGCAATCGCTGAGCAGTACGGCTATGTGCTCGCTGACATGGAAGGCGAGTCCGCTGGCTCCAGCCTGAAGGATCTCATCGACGAGCAGCTGGGCGATCAGGCTGACAACTTCAATTCTCTGGTTGCGACCAACTCCGTCGATTACATCGAGGGCATTGAGCGTACCGGCGACTACAGCATGACCATCCACATGAGCGAGTATGATGCAACCTCTATCTACAACATGAGCTTCACCATCACTCCGCTGCACTACTATGGCGACGAGTCCCAGTACGACTACGACGCTCATAAGTTCGGCTTCACCAAGGGCGACCTGAGCACTGTCAAGGCCAAGACCACTGAGCCTCTGGGCTGCGGTCCGTTCGCCTTTGACGGCTATGCAAACGGCGTTGTCACGCTGAAGGCCAACCCCTACTACTTCCTCGGCGAGCCGAAGATCAAGACCCTGCTGATGCAGGAGTCCGTTGACTCCGACTATGTCCCGGGCATCGTTACCGGCACGTTCGATATCGCTGTCCCGTCCATCAACGACGACACCCTGAAGGCAATCCAGGACGCCAACTCCAACGGCGAGCTCGTTGGCGACGTTCTTGACACCATCCTGATTGACTACCGTGGCTACGGCTACCTCGGCATCAACGCAAACCTGGTCAAGGTTGGCGAGGATTCCGGCTCCGATGCTTCCAAGGATCTGCGTAAGGCGTTCATGACTGTTCTGGCTGTCTATCGCGACACCGTCATCAACTCCTACTACGGCGACCGTGCGTCTGTCATTCAGTACCCGATCTCCAACACCTCCTGGGCAGCTCCCAAGCCTGCCGACGAGGGCTATCAGAACTGCTACTCCAAGGATGTCGATGGCAACGCTATCTACACCGACGACATGAACGACGAGCAGAAGTACGCAGCCGCTCTGGAAGCAGCTGTTGGCTACTTCAAGGCCGCTGGCTACACCTATGATGATGCAACCGGCACGTTCACCGCAGCTCCCGAGGGCGCTTCCCTGAGCTACGAAATCATGATCCCCGGCCAGGGCCAGCAGGATCACCCCACATACGGCATTGCTGTTGCAGCTTCCGAGGCTCTGAAGACTATCGGTATCACCCTGCAGGTTAACGACGTCGGCACCTCTGTGTGGAACAACGCGATCGAAGAGAACACCGCTCAGATGTGGGTTGCTGCATGGCAGTCCACCGCTGACCCCGATATGTATCAGGTCTATTACTCCGCGAACGCGAACGGCAAGGGCACCAACTCCAACCACTATCAGATCGTTGACAGCAAGCTCGACGAGCTGATCATCGCCGGCCGTACCAGCTCCGACGTTGAGTTCCGTAAGGCTACCTACAAGGAAGCTATGGAAACCATCCTCGACTGGGGCGTTGAGCTGCCTGTGTATCAGAGAAAGGATTGCACGGTTGCGTCCGCTATCCGTGTCAACATCGACACCCTGCCCAAGGACATGACTCCGTACCTTGGCTGGTATGGCGAGATTCAGACGCTGGCTGTTCAGTAATCAGATCTCTCTGAGCAAAACTGTATAGGTTTAACAAAGTCGCAAGGGGGCTTTACAGCCCCCTTGCGCGCACTTGGCTGTAAAACAAATTTTTCTGGAAACGGTGGGATTATACTATGGTAAAGTATACAGTAAAAAGATTGCTTTACAGCGTGATTATTCTGTTCTTTGTGATGTTCCTGATCTATACGCTCATGTACAATATGCCCATGAGCTATCTCGAAACCAAAGCAAGAGAACTGGCTTCCCGTCCCGGCGCAAGCAAGAGCTATTCAGAATGGCTGGCTGATTTGAATGCGCAATACGGCATGGATAAAGGCCTTGTTCAGGGTTACTTCACATGGCTGAAAAGCGCTGTAAGAGGTGAATGGGGCGAAAGCTGGGCATGGACAGTTCCTGTTACGCAGAAGTTCCATGATACGATCTGGTATAGCTTCGCACTTGGACTCATTTCGTTTGTTTTTGAGATTATTATCGCAATTCCACTTGGCATTACTGCCGCAAAGAAGCAATATAGCTTCGCCGATTATTTTACAACCGTTGTCTCCATGGTCTGCATTTCGATGCCGACATTCTTCCTGGCGACGCTGCTGAAATACGTGTTCTCTGTCAAGCTTGGCTGGTTCGATCTGACCGGTATGCAGGGACGTGACTATCAAAATCTTTCTGACTTCGGAAAATTCTTGGATGTGGCAAAGCACTTTGTCCTGCCGGCCATCACGCTGACGGTGGTGTCTATTGGCGGCCTGATGCGCTACACCCGTACCAATATGCTGGAAGTGCTGAACTCTGACTATATCCGCACCGCGCGTGCAAAGGGTGTGCCGGAAAAGAAAGTCATCAACCATCACGCTTTCCGCAATACCCTCATTCCGCTGATTACCACCCTTGGCGGTTCATTGCCCGGCCTGTTCTCCGGCGCACTGATTACCGAGACGCTGTTCGGTATCCGTGGTATCGGCTATGCATCGTATACCTCCATGACGCAGGCGGATATTCCGTTCGTCATGTTCTACCTTGCATTTATTTCGATTCTCACCCTGCTTGGTAACCTGATTTCCGACCTGCTGTACGGTGCGGTTGACCCGCGCGTGCGCTTGAGCTAAGGGAGGTACCAAATGGCTTCTTATAATCTGAATGAAATCCTGAAAGCCAAAAAGGCGCAGGAAAATAAGAATACCGACAGCGAAGTCCATCTGGATGACGTGTCCCGTGTCAAGGTGCTCTCTCCCGGGCGTCAGGTTTTCAAGCGCTTCATGCGCAACCATCTGGCGATCTTTGGCGCGGCGGTTCTGATTCTGATGTTCGTGTTCTCGTTCCTCGGCCCGATCTTCTACGCCTATGGGCAGACACAGATCTTCTATAAGTATGAGGCACAGAACGTCGATTACGGTCTGGCAAAGGAAAACACCACCTATAACGGCTATGTGCTCGACGGCAGCGTTGAGCTTGGCATGCACGCCAAGAACAACATGAACAGCAGCATCAAGTACATGATCGAGAACAACCTTGACGAGTACATGTTCGCGTCGGACGACGAGTTTTACGCAGTTAAGCGGCTCGGCGACAACATCTACACGCTTGGCAAGGCTGATTCGCAGAAGGTCTGCGAGTTCGGTGAGACCCAGACGTTTATCGGCACGTATGCGATGCTTGGCAAGACCATGACGTATGAGGGCGACGCGCTTGACACCAATTTTGAGGCGGAGCTTGCCAAGGCCTGCAAGGGCAACGGCGGCGAGTTTGAGTATAACGGTGTTGTCTATACCTGCACCAAGGGCAGCGCAGTCAAGACATATGACGTCTATGGCCGCGCAAGCGATGCGTTCCAGTTTACGGGCGCAGACCTTGGTGAGGAGTTCAAGACTGCCGCCATGGACGCTGCCGAAAGCGGCGATGTGTTTACAGTGGGTGGCAAGGACTACATCGTCCTGACCGAGGACTCGACCAGCACCGGCTATGAGCTGTCCGACGTGCACGAGGCCATGGTTTACTCGCGCTTTGTCATTGATATGTTCCAGGCGGGCAGCACCGTCTCTGAGCAGTTCCGTACCGGCGCGCTGATGGCAGCCTATTCCACCGGCAAGTTCACTGCCGATGGTCAGGACTACACCGTCATGCCGGAGGGCGACGATGAGGTTCTGGTTATCCGCGACGCAGCCGGCAGCGAGGTCGGCGAGTTCAGTACGTTTGCCATCCGCCGCTATAACGGCGACGATACGATGGAGTACGGCTTGAAGAACGCGCTTCGTGACGCGATTGCTGCTATGCTCGATCAGAATCAGAAGAGCGCCACGCTCGTCTACGCACTGCCGCGCCAAAACGAGGCCGGTGAGTACGATTATAACGAGGACGGCTCGCTCAACTATAACGACACCACGATGAAGATCGCCCAGAAAGACACGGGTGAGTTCATCATCAACTGCGACCAGATTATCTATCAGATTGACCGCTATGCGTCGCCCTCCAGCGCACATATCCTTGGTACCGACGGCGACGGCTTTGACGTCATGTCGCGTATTATGTACGGCGGCCGTATCTCGCTGATGGTCGGCTTTGTGGTCGTGTTCCTTGAAATTTTCCTTGGCATCATCATGGGCGGCCTGGCCGGCTACTATGGCGGCTGGGTGGACAACCTGATCATGCGACTGGTTGATATCTTCTACTGCCTGCCGTCGATGCCGATTATGATCATCCTCGGCGCAATGATGGACGCCATGCGTATGAGCACCTATGTCCGACTGATGGTCATGATGGCAGCGCTCGGTGTTATGGGCTGGGCCGGTGTTGCGCGTATGGTCCGCGGCCAGATTTTGTCTCTGCGTGAGCAGGAGTTCATGGTTGCAACGGAAGCCACCGGTATCCGCGTCAAGGATCGCATTTTCCGCCATCTTGTCCCGAACGTCATGCCGCAGCTGATTGTCATTGCTACTATGGGCATGGGTGGCGTTATCCTGACCGAGTCCACGCTGTCCTACCTTGGCCTTGGCGTCAAGCACCCGCTGGCAACGTGGGGCACGATCATCAACTCTGTTTCCTCGGCCTCCGCAATGGCTCACTATGCGCACATTTGGATTCCTGTTGGCCTGCTCATCTGCCTGACCGTTATCGCGTTCAACTTCGTCGGCGACGGTCTGCGTGATGCGTATGACCCCAAGGCAAAACGATAAGGAGGGTTTGGAAATGGCTGATAAGAAAAATTCTTCCTATATTTCCGGCAGTGATTCCCGGAAAATCTCGCGCTTCAACCGCCGCGTCACCAAGAAGCTGGAGGCTGACCGCGCGAACGCCAATAAAGACCCTGCGCTGTATACCACGACGATGAAGGACGAGAACAACATTGTTGAGTTTGACAATGTCTGCACCTACTTCTTCACGGACGTTGGCACGGTCAAGGCCGTTGACGGCGTCAGCTTCAACATTCCCAAGCACTCCACCGTCGGTGTTGTCGGCGAGTCGGGCTGCGGCAAGTCCGTTACCAGCCTGTCGCTGATGCAGCTGCTTCAGAGACCGAGCGGCCAGACGGTTGGCGGCGAAATCCGCTTCAATATCGGCGACGGCAAAGCGCTGAATATTGTCAACACGCCCACGGCGAAGATGCAGGAGCTGCGCGGCAACTATATGTCGATGATCTTCCAGGAGCCTATGACGTCGCTGAACCCGGTGTTCCGCATCGGTGATCAGGTTGACGAGGTTACCATGCTCCACAATCCTGAGATGTCCAAGGAGGACGTCAAGGCAAGAACGCTTGAGATGCTGGAGCTCGTCGGTATCGCAAACAAAGAGGGCGTGTACAAAATGTACCCGCATGAGCTGTCCGGCGGTATGCGTCAGCGTATCATGATTGCCATTGCGCTTGCGTGTTCGCCCAGCCTGATTATTGCGGACGAACCCACCACGGCGCTTGATGTTACGATTCAGGCACAGATCCTTGACCTGCTCCAGAATCTGAAAGACAAGCTCAACTCCTCCATCATGCTCATCACGCATGACCTTGGCGTTGTTGCCGGTATGGCCGACTATGTTGTCGTCATGTATGCCGGCCGCGTGGTGGAAAAGGGCACGGCGGACGATATTTTCCATCATCCCGCGCATCCCTATACCATCGGCCTGATGAAGTCCAAACCCGTTGTCGGCAAAAAGGTTGACGAGCTGTACAACATCCCCGGCAGCGTGCCGAACCCGGTTGATATGCCGAACTACTGCTATTTCCGTGACCGCTGCGAAATGCGCTGCGAGCACTGCGACGGCAAATATCCGCCTGAAATCAAGATCAGCGACACGCACTACGTTTCGTGCTATCGCTTCATCGACGAGGGCGAGATCATGCATTATCCCAAACCTGTGAATGTGGAGGAGCTTTGATATGGCTAATACACAAAACAACGTGCAAGACGCTTATATCGCCTCCGGCTTTGACGGTGCGGAAAACGATCCGCAGTATCTGCTGGTCGTCAAGAACCTGAAAAAATACTTCCCCATCAAGTCCAGCTTCTTCAAAATGACCGTTGGCAACGTCAAGGCGGTTGACGGCGCGTCGTTTAAGATTAAGCGCGGTACGACCATGGGTCTGGTCGGCGAGTCCGGCTGCGGCAAGTCCACCATTGGCCGTACCATCCTGCGCCTGCAGGATAAGACCGAGGGTGAGGTTTACTTCAACGGACAGGAAATCTTCTCGCTCAGCAAGGAAGAACTCCGCAAGCTCCGTCCGCAGATTCAGATCATCTTCCAGGACCCGTATTCCAGCCTTTCTCCGCGTCTGCCTGTCGGTGAAATCATCGGCGAGGCCGTCCGTGAGCACGGCATCGTTCCACCCGAGGAGTATGACGACTATATCTCCCGCGTTATGGAGGCCTGCGGCCTGCCGGCCTATTATAAGAGCCGCTATCCGCACGAATTCTCCGGCGGCCAGCGCCAGAGAATCTGCATCGCTCGCGCGCTTGCACTGAACCCCGACTTTATCCTCTGCGACGAACCGGTTTCCGCGCTGGACGTGTCGATTCAGGCACAGATCATTAACCTCCTGCGTGACCTGCAAAAAGAATTCGGCCTGACGTACCTGTTCATTTCGCACGACCTGTCCGTCGTTGAGCATATCTCCGACACAGTTGGCGTTATGTATTTGGGCAACATGGTTGAGTTTGCCCCCACTGATAAGCTCTACGCCAGACCGATGCACCCGTACACCGAGGCACTGTTCTCGGCCATTCCCGTGCCCGATCCCGACTATAAGATGGAGCGTATCATCCTTGAGGGCAGCATTCCCTCGCCGGCGAATCCCCCCTCAGGCTGCAAGTTCCACACGCGCTGCCGCAAGTGCATGGAGATCTGCAAGTACGTTCAGCCGGACTTCAAGGAGCTTGAGCCGGAGCACTTCTGTGCCTGCCACCTGTATAACACCCCCGAGCGCAACGAAGAGCTGAAAGCCGTTATGGAAGAAGCAATCCGCGCAATTGAGGAAGAAAAGGCCAAGGCAGAAAAGGGCAAAAAGTAATGGCAAGAAACCGCAGACCGAAAGAGTATGAGGACGACGACGGCCGCAGCTACGCGAATATGAACGTAGAGGGAATGCCGTGGTATCGCCCCGAGCAGGAAAACGTCCCGGAGAACCGGGAGAAAATCGAGCTGACACCTGCGGAAACGCGGTCGGCAATCTGGGGCGCGCTGAAAGCGGCGCTTCTGGTTGCGGGTGTTTTTGCGCTGGTATTTTTCCTGTTCATCCTGTTCTGCGACGTTGTCTGGTTCAAATGAAACAAACCCCCGCTGCATCGCAGCGGGGGTTTGCTTATACTTGGGACTCAGTTTTTTGCTCCTTGCAGGGGCAAACGACGCAGCCCGCCCATACAAATCGGATTTTGACTACAGAGCATAACCGAAAACTGCTTCTGACAACCGACTACTGGATGTAGAATACGCATCAACACCGAAATGATCGGAGTGCTTATACTGATATTCAATTAAAAACTTTCATTCATGGAATGGAAGTTTTTAATATGAAGATCATTATGAGACGAGATTCCGTGATTTTATCAAAATCACGGAATCGGTTTCGCCAAAGGCGGAACCTTTCTGATTAAAGAATTTAATCAGAAAATAGTATTACAAA
>CAKTUT010000037.1 GCA_934621665.1 uncultured Oscillospiraceae bacterium
CCCTTGATCAGGCCAATTGTGCCGATGGAGATCAGATCCTCCTGATCGGCAGTCTGTGTATAGTATTTTTTCATGATGTGTGCGACAAGACGCAGGTTGCGTTCAATTAAGATATTCCGCGCCGCCAGATCGCCCTCGGCGGCAAGCGCGAGATAGTGCCGCTCCTCGGCGGCGCTCAGCGGCTTTGGAAACGAGCTTCCACTGCCGCTGATGCGCAGTGAGCAGAGCATACTGCTCAGCATCAGCCAAACTGTGGCAGAAAACATGATAGTCACCTCCATATGGAAACTCTATTCTGCCGCGGCTCGTCCAGATTCCGTTTTTTTCGGAAAAGCAGGGGAGTGGAGTGATGCAGGATACCATTTTTTACAATCTGGCGTTTTGCGTTGTGGGCTTGATCGCGGCTTTCTTATGGCGATGGATAGATTTACGCCACATGCAGATCATAGATTTCATTGATCGCCATGCCATGCGTTATATCCAGATAACCTGCCAGCGTCTCTCCGTCCAGCGCCAGAATTACGCGAAACGTCTCCGGCGCATCAAGCACTCGCTCTGCCGTCCAATAGCAGTCTGATGCGTGCATGGCCTTGCACGTGCATCTTTTCAAGCTGGATGGCTTGCTGCCGGCGGCGATCCACCGCAATCAGAACATATATTTCAAATACTGCATGGAAACACAAAATGAAATAAAACAGAAAAGGAGCGCCATTGGCGCTCCTTTTCTTCGATATCATGATCAATAGCCGGGCTTGCCGAGCAGGTGGAACATATTCTTCTTATATGCCTCCACGCCGGGCTGGTTGAAGGGATTGACGCCGGAGATATAACCGGAAACGCCGCAGGCGAACTCAAAGAAGTAGATCAGCGCGCCAACGGCCTCTTCCGTGATTTTCGGCAGACGGATGATCGTCACCGGCACACCGCCGTCGATGTGCGCCGCGCGCGTGGCCTCCATGGCCTTTTCGTTGATATAGCTCATTTCGCGGCCAGCCAGATAGTTCAGACCGTCCAGATTTTCTGCATCCGACGGAACTTTGACCGACGTTCTCGCCTCATCAAAAAATACAACCGTCTCCTGCAGCATCCGCAGACCGTCCTGCATATACTGACCCATCGAGTGCAGGTCGGGCGTCAGATCAACGGACGCCGGGAAAATGCCCAGCTTGTCCTTGCCCTCGGATTCGCCATAGAGCTGCTTCCACCACTCGGCCATAAAGCGGAACGCCGGCTCATAGGCGGCCAGAATTTCTACGTGCTTGCCGGTCTTATACAGGTACTGGCGCTGCATGGCGTACTTGGCTGCTGCGCTCTCCACGCCCTCTTTCAGGATCGTTTCGCGCTCTTCTGCCGCGCCCTGCATCAGCTTTGCAATGTCAATGCCGCAGCAGGCAATCGGCAGCAGACCAACCGCCGTCAGCACACTGTAGCGGCCGCCGACGTTATCAGGCACAACAAAGGACTCATAGCCCTCCTTGTCGGCCAGCGTCTTGAGCGCGCCGCGCGCCTTGTCGGTGGTGGCGTAGATACGGCCGCGTGCGCCGTCCTTGCCATACTTCTTTTCCAGAAGCTCCTTGAAAATACGGAACGCAATCGCGGGCTCGGTCGTTGTGCCGGACTTGGAAATGACGTTTACCGAGAAATCACGATCGCCGATCATTGCAATGATCTCTGCAACGGCATCGGCAGAGATTCCGTTGCCCGCAAAGTAGATGTCCGGCGTGTTCTTTGCCAGCGCGTTGTAGTTCGGACTCTTGAGCAGCTCCACCACGGCGCGCGCGCCCAGATACGAGCCGCCGATGCCGATGACGACAAGCGCCTTGGAGTCGGACTCAATCTTTTTTGCCGCTTTTTGAATGCGTGCAAACTCTTCCTTGTCATAATCGACGGGCAGGTTCACCCAGCCGATGAAGTCATTGCCCGCGCCAGTGCCGTTTACCAGCGTGTCAATGGCGTTTTTGCACGCGCTCTTGTCCAGCGTGTGCGCCTCTACGAACCGTTCGGTTCCGGTCATGTCAATTCTAACCATTGTATTTGCCTCCTATCATTGCTTCGTACAGACATATTTGTCCGGGCGAAAGGGGATTACTGTTTTGCCTCCTGCTCGTGGGCATAAAGCATTGCCGCGCCCACCATGCCGGCGTCGTTTCCAAGCTGCGCCGGGACGATATTGCCGTGCGTCTTAAAGAAGCACTTCTTTTCCGTCTGCTCCACCAGCGGCTTGAAGAGGAAGTCGCCCGCCGCGCTCAGACCGCCGCCGATTGCCAGTCCCTCGGGGTCAAGAATATTGCACACCGAAGCGCAGGCTGAGCTCAGATGCCCGATATAGCGCGAAAATGCCGCGTTTGCGGCCGCGTCGCCAGCCTTGGCGCAGTCGGTCACCAGCCGCGCGTCCACACGCGATTCGTCGCCGCCGCACGCTGCGGCCATTTGGCTTTCGGGGTGCGCACGCAGCTCACGCACGCCCTCGCGTGCAAGGCCGGTTGCGGCACAGTAGGCCTCGATGCATCCGGCGTTGCCGCACGTACACATCTCGCCGCCGTCCACCAGAATCATGTGCCCGAATTCCACGCCCTGCCCGCGTCCGCCGCGGAACAACCGCCCATTCAGGATAATGCCGCCGCCAAGTCCCGTGCCAAGCGTCATCAAAACCGCTGTTTTGCAGCCCTTGAATGCGCCGCAGTAGAACTCCGCCAGCGCCGCGCCGTCGGCGTCGTTTGCCATACGCACCGGAAAATCCGGAAAAACGCGCTGGCATACTGCGCGGAACGGCTCGTTGTGAAAGCCAAGATTGTATGCGTCAATGACAATTTCACTTGTGGGGTCGATGCTGCCGGGGATGACAATGCCAAGGCTCTCCACCTCGGTGCGCGGCACACCCGCCGCTGCAAGCATCTCGTCGATGGCGCGCGCCATTTCATTTGCTACGTTCTCGCCGCCGCCATGCGGAAACGGCGTGACGGTACGCGCGACAATCTGATACGCTGCGTCAACCAGTCCGATTTTGATATTGGTTCCGCCGATATCTACGCCGATTTGATACATCGCATTACCCTCTTTTCCGATTTGTTCTGTTTTCTGCACGCCGCAGGTCGGTTATCCATTCGTTTCCTCGTCCGTAAGGCCGAGAAGCTTCATAAAGTTTCCACTGAAAATGCGCGTAAGCGTTGTCTCGTCCAGTCCCAGCTCCAGAAACTGCCGTACCATATCCGCCGGCTTCCACATGGGAAAGTCCGTTCCAAACAGGAATCGCTCTGCGCCGAAACGTTCGAGCATCCGCAGCACAAACTCGCGCGGAATTATCGGTGTGGTGCTGGACGTGTCATACAGGACATTTTCAGGCAGCGGGTGCTCGTAGGAATGCTCCCACGCGTTCCAGCCGCCAAAGTGGGCCGCAATTACGCGCAGATCGGGGGCGTGGCGCAGCAGATTTATCAGCCGTTCAGGTGTGGAATAGTCGTAGCGGCTGTCGCCCATGTGGAACAGCACGATCATCCCGCGCCGCGCAACCGACCGGTACATCTCGTACCCGCACGGGTCGTCGATGTTCAGATGCTGAAAATCCGGGTGGATTTTCAGCCCCCGCAGACCCAGCGCCTGCATCCGGTCAAGCTCCTCCTCCCAGCCGTCCATGCCGGGATAGATGGAGCCGAAACCGATAAAATTGGGATGCTCAATGCAGCTTTGCGCCAGAAAGCTGTTGATGTTGTGCACCTGCTTGGGATTCACGGCAGAATTGCTGACCACGCAGCGCGTAATGCCTGCTTCGCGGTGCTCCTTGATTAGATTGTCCACACTGGCTGCGCAGTACATCGACGCGCCGTAAAATGCACCGATCGACTGCTCTGCCTTTTCCGCCAGCTTGTCGGGGAAAATGTGGCAGTGAATGTCCATTACTCTCATGGCTGTGATCTCGCTTGTTCTTTCATGTATACTTGGCCATTATTTGGCCGCGCACTATTCTACCACAAATTCATGTGCAAAACAACACCGTTTGCAGCATTTATGGATGAAAACGACTCGCTTCTTTTACCAGCAATGGTGAAACGGGCGCTTTGTGCGCTTGACAAGCGCGCAGTATTCTGTTATCATTCATTTAACGATATCGTTAAATGAGGAATCAGCATGGGAATGCAGCAGACACTGCGGGCGCTGGCTGACCCGACACGGCGCAAAATTCTGGAGCTGTTAAAGAGCGGCTGTCTGCCGGCAGGTGAAATTGCCGCGCATTTTGAAATTTCTGACGCGGCCATCTCGCGCCATCTGTCTGTCCTGCGCGAAGCGGGACTCATCCGTGACCGGCGCGAGGGAAAATACATCTACTATGAGCTCTGCGCGTCGGTGCTGGAGGAGGTTCTGCTCTGGCTGCACGAGCTGAAAGGAGAAAATCATGAACAGACGCTGTAAATGGACGCTGGCGCTTTGTATCGTGTCGCTGGTATTGACCGGCCTTGTGATGCGCTTTCTTCCGGCGCGCGTGCCGATGCACTTTAACGCCGTGTGGCAGCCTGACCGCATGGGAAGCAAATATGAGCTGCTGATTTTCCCGCTGGTAACTGCGCTTTCGGGGGCGCTGCTGGCATTTCTTGCGCATCGCGCCGGGAGACGAGGAAACAGCGGCGCGCAGCTTGCGCTGGAACGCAGCGGCGTGGCGCTCTGCGCATTCTTGACGGTGCTGTTCTTTGTTCTTACATGCATCATTGCTGCGAGTGCAAAATCCGTTCTTAACAGCGCTGACGCTCCGGCGCTTGGAGGCAAGATCCTTTCCACCGTTACCTGCACAATGCTGGGACTGCTCATCATTGCAATGAGCAACCTTATGCCAAAGGCCGGGCGCAATGCGGTTTTTGGGCTGCGCACCACGTGGAGCATGAAAAATGACCGTGTGTGGCAGCGCTGCCAGCGCTTTGGCGGCTACAGCGGCGTGGCCGCCGGTGTAATCGTCATCCTGTCCGGACTGTTCTTCGATGACATTGCCGCCACGTGGGCTCCGCTCGGCATAATCCTGTTGTGGTCAGTTTTGTGCATCGCAGCGTCTTATGCCATCTGGAAAGACGACCGGAAGCGATACCCTGAATAAGCGGGCGCGTGCGGCACGCAGCCTTTTTCAAACGCGAATCCAGCGAAGCGGATCGCGTTTGAGCGCTTGTCAAAAATGCTTTTTTGACAAGCGCAAAGCCTGACAGAGCATCAGCTCTGTCAGGCTTTGCTTTTTTATTACAGGTCGCAGTTGTTGACCGTGCGCGGGAACGGCAGCACGTCACGGATGTTGGACACGCCCGTCAGATACATGACGCAGCGCTCAAAGCCAAGGCCAAAGCCTGCGTGGCGCGTAGAGCCGTACTTTCTCAGGTCGAGATAGAACTTGTAATCCTCGGGCTTGAGGCCAAGCTCGTTCATGCGCGCAAGCAGCGTGTCATAGTCGTCTTCACGCTGGCTGCCGCCGATGATCTCGCCGATGCCGGGAACAAGGCAGTCCATGGCGGCGACGGTCTTTCCGTCGGGGTTCAGCTTCATATAGAACGCCTTGATCTCCTTGGGATAGTCGGTGACAAAGACGGGACGCTTGAAGATCTGCTCGGTCAGATAGCGCTCATGCTCGGTTTGCAGATCGCAGCCCCAGAATACCTTATAGTCAAACTTGTCGTTGTGCTCCTCCAGCATTTTGACAGCCTCGGTGTATGTCACATGGCCAAAGTCGGAGGTCATGACATGGTGCAGCCGCTCCAGCAGTCCCTTGTCCACGAACTGGTTGAAGAACGCCATCTCCTCCGGCGCGTTCTCCAGCACATAGGCGATGATATACTTGATCATGTCCTCGGCAAGCTTCATGTCGTCGGACAGGTCGGCAAACGCGATTTCCGGCTCGATCATCCAGAATTCGGCGGCGTGGCGCGTGGTGTTGGAGTTTTCGGCGCGGAACGTCGGACCAAAGGTATAGATGTTGCGGAATGCCTGCGCAAAGGTTTCACCGTTGAGCTGGCCAGAGACGGTGAGATTCGTCTCCTTGCCGAAAAAGTCCTTGGAATAGTCAATTGCGCCGTCCTCGGTGCGCGGCGGATTGTTGAGATCGAGCGTAGTCACCTGGAACATTTCGCCCGCGCCCTCACAGTCAGAGCCGGTAATCAGCGGCGTGTGGACATAGACAAAGTCGCGCTCCTGGAAGAACTTGTGAATCGCATACGCGGCAAGGCTGCGGACGCGGAAAATCGCCTGGAACGTGTTGGTGCGCGGACGCAGATGCGTCACGGTACGCAGATACTCCATAGTGTGGCGCTTGGGCTGGATAGGGAAGTCCGGGGTGGACGCGCCTTCAACGGCAACCTCCTTTGCCTGCAGCTCAAAGGGCTGCTTTGCATCGGGTGTCAGAACGAGCGTGCCTGTGACAATCACGGCCGCGCCGACGTTCAGCTTGGAAACTTCGGCAAAGTTTGCAAGCTCCGAGCCGTAGACGACCTGTACGGGGCTGAAAAATGTGCCGTCGGACAGGACGATAAAGCCAAAGTTCTTGCTGGCGCGCAAATTGCGAACCCAGCCGCCAACCTTGATCTCTTTACCGGCGTAGGCGCCGGTATCCTTAAACAGGGAACGAACGGAAATCAGCTGTTCCATAATAGTTATATCCTCTCTTCGCCCGTGCCGGGCGTAATTTTATAATTTGCAGGTTACAGCAGCAAAATGCCCGCGTTTTTACACGTCTCGGCGGTCTGCTTGTCCCACAGGCTGGACTGTACCTCACCGATGTGACATGTGCCGATCATCAGCATGCAAAGACGGCTCTGGCCGATGCCGCCGCCCATGGTCAGCGGAAGCTCACCCGCCAGCAGCATCTTGTGGAACGGAAGCTCGCGCCGGTCATTGCAGCCGGCTTCGTTCAGCTGGCGGTCAAGCGATGCCTCGTCTACGCGGATACCCATGGACGAAATTTCAAATGCGCATTCCAGCACCGGATTCCACATCAGGATATCGCCGTTGAGCGCCCAGTCGTCATAGTCCGGCGCGCGGCCATCATGCGGCTTGCCGGACTTCAGCTTGCCGCCGATCTGCATCAAAAAGACCGTATGGTGCTCACGCACGATGGCGTTTTCTCGCTCTTTGGGCGTTTTGTCGGGGTAGAGATCCTCAAGCTCCTGCGTGGTGATGAAGAACACGTCGCGGTCGAGCTTTGTGTGCAGGCTCGGGAACGCGATGCCGAGCGCATCGTTCGTTTCGCATACCGCACCGACAATGTCGCGCACGGTGCGGCGCAGATACGCCTCATTGCGATCCTCGTGCGAGATGACCTTTTCCCAGTCCCACTGGTCAACATAGACAGAGTGGAGATTGTCAACCTCTTCGTCGCGGCGGATGGCGTTCATATCGGTGAACAGACCCTTGCCGACGTTAAATTCATAGCGCTTGAGCGCCAGACGCTTCCACTTGGCAAGCGAGTGAACCACCTGCGCCTCCGTTCCAACGTCGGGAATGTCAAAGCGCACCGGACGCTCATAGCCGTTGAGGTTGTCGTTCAGACCGGAGTTCTCCTCGACGAAAAGCGGGGCAGAAACCCGCCGCAGATTGAGCGCATTGCCCAGATTGACCTGAAAATTACTTTTGATGAATTCGATTGCACGCTGTAGCTCATAGACAGACAGCGGCGCGTGATAACCGGCAGGGATAACGAGCTTGCTCATGGCAGAACTCCTTTCTGAAAAATAATACAATATTATACACGATATGCCGCTTCAATTCAAGCGCCAAGTGTGCAATTTGCGGCAAAATCAGGAGCAAATGCAGACGCGCCAAAAGATCGAGTGCACTTTCGCGGATAGTTTCAACAAAAAACAACGGCGCAAACAGCAGCAAATGACAACAATGCCAAATAACCAGACGAAAAACGAACATTTTCCTACAAATCCGTCATTGTATTTCGTCGGATAAACGGCTAAAATAAGCAAAAGAAACTCGAAACGGGAGAACAGAAAGGGAAAGGGTGGAAACATGGCAGAGGTTCTGGAGGCAGTGATGCTGTTGTGCTTTGGCTTTTCGTGGCCAATTTCGCTGGCATCCAATATCCGTGCAAAGACAGCGCAGACGATGAGTCTGCAATTTATTTTGCTCATTACGCTGGGCTATGTGGCAGGCATCACATCAAAAATTATCCGGCATCAGTTCAATTATGTGTTTGCAGTCTATATTTTTAATCTGCTGATGGTATCGGGCAATATCGTGGTGTATTTTATCAACCGCGGCTATGACCGCAGGCGCAAGGCTGCGGCCATGGAGGGCAAGCGCGCCGCGCACGCTGAGGCGGCAGCCAAACGCGAGGCTGCAAAGGCCGGAGAGTAAAAAGCAAAAACGCAGTTCAAACGTGAACTGCGTTTTTATATTATTTGCGGCGGAACTTTCGGAATAGCTCCCACAGCACCACCAGAATCTGTATTGCGCCGCACACAACAAACAGCAGCGAGATATTCGGCACAGAAAGCGACAGATACCTGCACGCGCCAAGCGACCAGATCAGCACACTGATGGACAGCCCCTGCTGCCAGATGCCCCACCAGAGACTGGTAAAGACGATGCAGACGATGGACGCAACCGGGATGGCATAGACGAAGAACAGCCACGCAGGGAACGGCACCTGCGCGATTAAAAAGGCCGTAAACAGAACAGCGGCGATGGCAAAGACCAGCGTAACCGACAGTGCTAAAATGAAGATATGATAATAGGGCTTGTTCTTTTTTGGCGGCGCTTCCTCACCGATGAGGTTGCTGACCGTAACACCGTAAAGATCGGCGATCTGCGTCAGGATATAGATGTCCGGCAGGCTTTCACCGCGCTCCCATTTGGAGACGGATTTGTCGGAATAGTTGAGCTTGTTGGCGAGATCAAGCTGCGTGTCCTTGTGCGCCTTACGGTAGGCGGCAATATTTTTTGAGATGGTGCGGCGCAGCACGCTTTCTTCAACTTTCAAATCGGGTGCTCCTTTCCGGAAACGCCAAAACGGCGGAAATACTTGAAAACACAAGAAATTCTACTGCTGGTAGAGTGGTGCTCTACGGATGATTTCCCGCCGGGAAACGGTGGTAGGGTGACATTTTCGCCGAAATCGGCTATGGTGTAGCCAGAACATACGGCGACGGCTGCAACCCTGTCATCCGGTGTGAACAGTCTAAACCAGTATATCATATTTTTACCGTCTGCGCAAGCAAGGCGCAAAAAAGCTCCCGGTTTTCCACACACCACTCCGGGGGCTTTTTTGCGCCCTTTTTGAATTTTCACGCAAGCTTGACGCGGCGGGACGCCGCGGGTAAAATAAAGCAAAGCAAGATCGTTGGAGGAACGTGTATGCTGGATCGGGAGAAACTGGAGCAGCAGCTGTGTGGGCTGCCGCTGTATCAGTATGCGTTTTTGAATACGGAGGATCTGGTCTTTACCGAGCGGGTGCGGAAAATCTGCGAGAGCGAGTGTCCAATGTATAACACGAACTGGGCGTGCCCGCCGGCGGTGGGGACGGTGGATGAATGCCGCACGCGGTGCATGGCCTATCCGCAGGCACTGATGATTTCCTCGGTTACGGAGGTCAAAGACATTGCAAACATTGACGAAACGCTTGCCACGCGCGCGCCGCATGAGGCGCTGACGCGCCAGGTGACGCAGCTTGTGCGCGCGCAGTGTGCCGATACGCTGACGCTCTCCACTGAGTCGTGCGTCCACTGTGCCAGATGCACATGGCCGGACGCGCCGTGCCGCTTTCCGGACAAAATGTATCCGTGCGTCGAAAGCTATGGCATTCTGGCAACGGATATCGCCGAAAAGTGTGGCATGGACTTTTTTAACGGCAATATTGTAACGTGGTTCTCGTTGATTTTCTTTAAAGACTGATTATCCCTCAAGCGGCTGCACAAAGCCTGCCGCAAGGTCAAACCGATTCCACGGGAACACGTCGGGTGGAAACGCGGCAAAGCACTGCTCCGCGCCGTCCGTTGGATTGGCAAAGCGCAGCTGCGCCGACCAGAGCGCAAGCGGGCAGTTGGCGCGGCTTCCGTATTTGCCGTCACCAAGCAGCGGCAGCCGCCGCGAGGCAAACTGCACGCGAATCTGATGCGTACGGCCGGTATGCAGATGGATGCGGACAAGACAGAGTCCGTCCGATTCCTGCTCGACACGGTAAAAAAGTGATGCATCCTTTACGCCCGCGCGCTTTCGCGCGACAGGATAGCTCTTGCCTGCGCGGCGATCGTAATATAACAGGTCATGGAGCGTGGCCTCCGCTTCCTGCGGCAGCTGCGGCAGGACGGCGAGGTACTCCTTATAAAGTGCACCCGACTGAATGCAGGATGTAAGCGCTGCGGCGGCCTCTGGCGTTTTGGCATAGACCATTACGCCGCCGACCGGCTGATCAAGCCGGTGAACCGGATAGACCGCACACCCAAGCTGTGCGCGCAGAAGTGACGGCATGGCCTGCGGCGCGTCGCCCTCTGACGCAGCACCTGCTGGTTTAATGCAGACGGTCAGTTGCGCGTCCTGATAGAGAATCTCTGGCATAAAGCTACCTCCCGGCTAAAATCGGCGTCAGCTGACGCTGCCGTGATTTTATCACAAAGCGGTGGCTGCGGCAACCACAGGCCTTGAAAAAGCCGCAGATGCTGCATATAATACATAATTGTGTGCGCACGCGGGGAGTGACGCGCGGAAAGCTTTTCCCCGGAGGAGTAGTATGACGACAAAAGAGTATCAAAAAAAGAGTTCATTTTCCATTTTCCTGTCGTTTTTCAAGCCGCATCGCAAGCTGTTCATTCTGGACATGATCTGCGCGCTGCTGGTATCGCTGGTTGATCTGGCGTATCCGCTTGTTTCCAGAACAGCGCTGTATGATCTGCTGCCGACGCATGAGTACCGGACGTTCTTTGTCATTATGGGCGTGGTGGTACTGGCGTATGTGCTGCGCTCCGTACTTTATTTCATTATCACCTATTGGGGACACACATTCGGCATCCGCGTGGAGGCCGACATTCGCGAGGCGCTCTTTACGCATATGCAGGAGCTTGGCTTTGATTTTTATGACCGCAACCGCACCGGCCAGCTGATCAGCCGCTTGACCAGCGACCTGTTTGAGATTACGGAGCTTGCGCATCACGGCCCGGAGGATCTGTTCATCTCCGCTGTGACGATTGTCGGCGCGTTGATTGTCATGTACCGCACTGAGTGGCGGCTGGCACTGGTGGTTACGATTATCATCCCGCTGTTCCTGCTCCTGACCATGAGCCGCAGGCGGCAGATGTCGGGCGTATCGGTTGCTGTCAAGCAGCGCATTGGACACATCAATGCCGACATTGAGTCGGGGCTTTCCGGAATGCGCACGGCAAAGGCATTTGCAAACGAGCATCTGGAGGCGGACAAGTTCCGCCGGTCAAACGACGCATTTAAGGTGTCGAAAAAGGGCTTCCACCGCGAAATGGGTATCTTCATGGCCACGATGGAGCTGTTTGTCAGTCTGCTTTCCGTCTCGGTCATCGCCGTGGGCGGGTATCTCATCATGCGCGGCGAAATGGAGTATGCCGACCTTTTGATGTTCAGCCTGTATATCACCACGTTCGTCAACCCCATCCGAAAGCTGGCAAATTTTGCGGAGCTGTTTGCAAACGGCACGGCTGGCCTTAGTCGCTTTATTGACATCATGCGCACCGAGCCGACGCTTCAGGATAAGCCGGACGCCAGGACGCTGAAAGACGTCAAGGGTGAGATCACAGTTGACCATGTGGGCTTTGCCTATGACGGCGATCTTGCTGTTCTGCACGATGTGAGTCTGCGTGTTGCCCCTGGCGAGACCATTGCGGTGGTCGGGCCGTCGGGCGGCGGAAAATCGACGCTGTGCCAGCTGATTCCACGCTTTTACGATGTGACCTCCGGTGCAATCCGCGTGGATGGACTAGATGTGCGCGACGTGACGCAGAAGAGCCTGCGGCAAAATATCGGCGTTGTTCAGCAGGATGTGTTCCTGTTCGCCGACTCGATTCTGGAGAACATCCGCTACGGCAAGCCGGACGCGACGGACGAAGAGATCATTGCGGCGGCAAAGCGCGCCGAAATTTACGACGATATTATGGCCATGCCTGACGGCTTTGACACGTATGTGGGTGAGCGCGGCACGCTTCTTTCCGGCGGTCAGAAGCAGCGCATTTCCATTGCACGCATTTTCCTGAAAAACCCACCGATTCTGATCCTGGATGAGGCGACCAGCGCGCTGGACTCGCTGACTGAGTCAAAGATTCAGGGCGCGTTTGACGAGCTGGCCAAGGATCGCACCACACTGATTATCGCGCACCGCCTGAGCACCATTCGCTCGGCAAGCCGCATTCTGGTTATCGCCGATGGCCGCATTGCCGAGCAGGGCAGCCACGAGGAGCTGATGCGCAGGAACGGCATCTATGCGGGGCTTTATAACACACAAAATATGCTGGGAGAGTAAATGATCAGGGCTGAATGCCTGATGCATCTGCAATGCAAAAAAGCGAGCACCAACGGTGCTCGCTTGAGCTTGTCAAAAAAGTATTTTTGACAAGCTCTCAAACGCGATCCGCTTCGCTGGGTTCG
>CAKTUT010000038.1 GCA_934621665.1 uncultured Oscillospiraceae bacterium
GGTCAACTATGCGCTTGAGGGCTCGGTGTTCGTGGCCGGCGCGGCAATTCAGTGGCTGCGCGATGAGCTTCGCATCATCGACTCCGCCCCCGACTCCGAGTACTACGCACAAAAGGTAAAGGACACCAATGGCTGCTATGTCGTCCCGGCGTTTACCGGCCTCGGCGCGCCGCACTGGGATCAATATGCGCGCGGCACAATCGTCGGCATTACGCGCGGCGTAAACAAAAATCACATCATCCGCGCCACCATGGAGTCGCTTGCCTATCAGGTCAACGACATCCTCGTGGCCATGCAGGCCGACTCCGGTATCCGCCTTGCAGCGCTGAACGTAGACGGCGGCGCATCGGCAAACAATCTGCTCATGCAGATGCAGGCCGATATCTCCGGCGCGCCGGTGCAGCGTCCCACGTGTGTGGAGACGACCGCCATGGGCGCGGCATATCTGGCCGGGCTTGCCGTTGGCTACTGGAGCGGAAAGGACGACGTTGTCCGCAACCGCGCCATTGACCGCGTGTTCCACCCATCAATTTCTGCCGAGGCGCGCGCCGAAAAGGTAAAGGGCTGGAACAAGGCTGTTCGCTGCGCCTACGGCTGGGCAAAAGAGGACTGAGCGCTGATTTCGGATCATTCAGCGCAGAAAAAGGAGGAGCTGCATCCGACAATTTCATAGGGGGGAAGCCTGATGTTCTTAAAGTATCTTGCGGAATTCTTAGGAACCATGATGCTAATTCTGCTTGGCGACGGCGTTGTGGCAAATGTTACTTTGAACAAGTCCGGTATGAAAGGCGCCGGTTCCATCCAGATCACGCTTGCGTGGGGTCTTGCAGTGATGGTGCCCGCGTTCATCTTCGGGCAGGCCTCGGGCGCAAGCTTCAATCCCGCGCTCACGCTGGCGCTGGCCGCGGGCGGGATGTTTGAATGGGCGCTTGTCCCCGGTTATATTGCCGCACAGATGCTTGGCGGCATTGTGGGCGCGGCGCTGGTGTATCTTCTGTTCAAAGACCAGTTTGACGCAACCGACGATCCCGCCGCAAAGCTTGGCGTTTTCTCCACCGGTCCGGCAGTTGCAAACACGCCGCGCAATCTCTTACAGGAGGCCATCGCCACGTTCGTGCTGGTATTCGCCATCTGCGGGCTCAATCAAGTGCCCGGTCTTGATGCGGGACTTGGAAAGCTTTTGGTTTTTGGCATCATCGTCTCCATTGGCATGTCGCTTGGCGGTCTGACCGGCTACGCGCTCAACCCTGCGCGTGATCTCGGCCCGCGCATCGCGCACGCCATTCTCCCCATCCGCGGCAAGGGCAGCAGCAACTTCCGCTACGGTCTCATCGTCCCCGTCCTCGGACCGATTCTGGGCGGAATGCTCGCCGTGCTTCTCTATCGCGCCATTCCATGGTAAAATAAGCTGCTGCGGACAGTCCATATGGACTGCCCGCAGTGCGCGAATTCATACAGGTCTGCACTGCAGGCCGCACTTTCCTTAAAGGAGGAATCACTTTTGTACGATATCATCATCATCGGCGCCGGTGTCACTGGCTGCGCTGTAGCGCGTTATCTCTCGCGCTATCAGGCAAAGCTTCTGGTGCTGGAGCGCGCCGAGGACGTCTGCTGCGGCACGTCCAAGGCCAACAGTGCCATTGTCCACGCGGGTTTTGACGCGGCAAACGGCAGTCTGATGGCCAGGATGAACCTGCTTGGCAGCCAGCTGATGCCGCAGCTTGCCGCCGACCTTGACATTCCGTTCCGCCGCAACGGAAGCCTTGTCGTGTGTATGTCGCAGGACGATCTGCCGCGGCTGCACGCGCTGTATGAAAACGGCGTAAAAAATGGCGTGCAGGGTCTTGAGATTGTAGACGCAGCGCGGCTGCACGAGCTTGAGCCGAATGTCAGCAAAAATGCCGTGGCCGCGCTTTGGGCGCCCACCGGCGGCATCGTCTGTCCGTTTGGGCTGACCATTGCGCTGGCGGAAAATGCAAACGCCAACGGCGCGGAGTTCCGTTTTAACACCGAGGTCACCGGCTTTACGCGCGGCGATGGCTTCTGGACGGTGCATACGGCGGACGGCGACTATCAGACGCGCTACGTGGTAAACGCCGCAGGTCTCTATGCCGACGTGCTGCACAACATGGTATCGGACAAAAAGCTTCACATCACGCCGCGGCGCGGCGACTACTGCCTGCTTGACAAGCAGACGGGCGGCTTCGTCCGGCACACCGTATTTCAGCTGCCCGGAAAGCTTGGAAAGGGCGTGCTCGTCAGTCCCACTATCCACGGCAATACCATTGTTGGCCCGACGGCCATTGACATTGACGACCGCGAGGGCACAAACACCACCGCCGCAGGACTGGATGAGCTGATTGCAAAGGCCGGAGCGACCGTTGAAAATCTTCCTATCCGCCAGACCATCACCAGCTTTGCCGGTTTGCGCGCACATGAGGATCACCACGAATTTGTTATTGGCGAGGCCGACGGCGCGCCGCAATTTATCGACTGTGCGGGCATTGAGTCTCCCGGCCTCAGCTCCGCGCCCGCCATCGGTCTGACCGCGGCGGAGCTTCTGCGCGACAAGATGGGGCTTTGCGAAAAAGAACACTTCATCGCCACCCGCAAAGGCGTGCTTGACCCCAAAACGCTAAGCAAACCCGAGTATCAGGCGCTGATTGAAAAAGAACCTGCCTACGGTCAGATCATCTGTCGCTGTGAGCAGGTCACCGAGGGCGAGATCATCGACGCCATCCGCCGTCCGCTCGGTGCAAAGAGCCTTGACGGCATCAAGCGCCGCACGCGCGCCGGGATGGGACGCTGTCAGGCAGGCTTTTGCAGCCCGCGCGTCATGGAAATCCTTGCGCGTGAGCTTGGCGTCGATCAGGCCAAGATCACAAAATCCGGCGGCGCGTCGCGCCTGATTGTGGGTACAAACAAAGACCAGCTTGCGGAGGTGCAGGACAGATGAAATATGAACTCGTCATCGTCGGCGGCGGCCCTGCCGGTCTTGCCGCCGCAATTGCGGCCTATGACGCGGGCTGCCGCAGCATTCTGATTCTTGAACGCGACACGCAGCTCGGCGGCATTCTGAACCAGTGCATCCACAACGGCTTTGGCCTGCACACGTTCGGCGAGGAGCTGACCGGTCCTGAGTACGCCGCGCGCTACATTTCACAGGCGCAGGTACGCAACATCGAGTACAAGCTCTCCACCATGGTGCTTTCTATCACGCAGGACAAGCACATCACCGCTGTCAACCGCACTGACGGCCTGCTTGAGATTGATGCATCGGCCATCATTCTGGCCATGGGCTGCCGTGAGCGCAGCCGCGGCGCGCTGAATATCCCCGGCTACCGCCCGGCGGGCATCTATTCTGCCGGTACGGCGCAGCGCCTTGTCAACATTGAGGGTTATCTCCCCGGCCGCCGCGTCGTCATTCTCGGCAGCGGCGATATCGGTCTGATTATGGCGCGGCGCATGACGCTGGAGGGCGCAAAGGTTCTGGTGGTTGCAGAGCTCCTGCCCTACTCCGGCGGTCTCAAGCGCAACATTGTCCAGTGTCTCAACGATTTTGACATTCCGCTGAAGCTCAGCCACACCGTTGTGGACATTGAGGGCAAGGAACGCGTCACCGGCGTAACCATCGCCGAGGTCGGCGCAGACCGAAAGCCCATCCCCGGCACGGAAATTCACTACGACTGCGACACGCTGCTGCTCTCATGCGGTCTGATTCCCGAAAATGAGCTTTCGCGCGGCATGGGCGTAACGCTCAGCCCCGTTACAAGCGGTCCGGTTGTCGATGAAAGCCTGCAAACGTCCATTCCCGGCGTGTTTGCCGCGGGCAACGTCCTGCACGTGCATGATCTGGTGGACTTTGTCTCGGAGGAAGCGGCCGCTGCCGGACGCGCCGCCGTGCGGTATCTTGTGCGTGGCGAAGCGCCGCATCGCCATGAAATTCCGATCACATTCGAGGGCGGCGCACGCTACACCGTTCCCGCCAGCATTGACCCCGCGCTGGTCACCGACGATCTTGTCATTCGCTTCCGCGTGGGGAACGTCATGAAAAAGCGCACCGTCCGGCTGTATCTGGATGACGACGCGGTCGTCACGCGCAAGCGCCCCGTCATGGCGCCGGGCGAGATGGAGGAGCTGAAGCTCACCCGTGCCGCGCTTGACGCGCATTCAGGTCTTTCGCGCATTCACATTGCAGTTGAGGAGGCATAACAATGGAAAAACGAGAACTCACCTGCATCGGCTGCCCGCTCGGCTGCGCTATCACCGTCACAATGGACGGCAGCGGAATCAAGGACGTCACCGGCTTTACCTGCAAGCGCGGCCACGACTACGCCTGCAAGGAAGTGACAAATCCCACACGAATCGTCACCACCACCGTCCGCCTGACCGGCAGCCAGACAGGCGCGGCGGTTGTCAGCTGCAAAACGGCGCAGGATATCCCAAAGGGAAAGATTTTTGTTGTCGTCGCAGCACTTAAAAACGTAACGGCAAGCGCGCCGGTGAAAATCGGCGACGTGCTTGCAGAAAACATCGCCGGAACGGGCGTCTCAATTGTCGCAACAAAGGATGTTGTATAAGCACAAACCAGCGGGTGGTGCATGATGCACCACCCGCTGGTGAGCTTGTCAAAAAGGCATTTTTGACAAGCTCTCAAACGAAAAACGCCGCGCTGGTTTTTCGTTTGAAAAGGATGCACAATGCTGCGCGCATAATTTGTGCGCAGCTGACGCACAAATTCCACACTTGCATTGTGTGATGTGTTTTGCCCGACGTACACGCCGCCGGGCAAAACGGATTCACAGTTTATTCCGCCGTGCGCGGCGGAACGCTACGAGATTTTTTGACAGACTGAACAGCGGGTGATGCATGATGCACCACCCGCTGGTTTTTTATCAGAGCGCCGCAAATACGCTTTTCAGCGCCGGATAGAGCTTTTTAAAGCTCTGATACCGTGCCTCATATTTGGCCGTCAGCGCCGCGTCCGGCTCGGTTGTGGACGCGGTCTCAACAAGCGCATCCGCCGCTTCCCGAACCGTTTTGAACTGTCCGCAGCCGACCATGGCGAGCATCGCCGCGCCGTAGCCCGGCCCCTGCTCGGTTTTCACCATGTCCAGCGGAATTCCGAGGATGTTGGCAAAAATCCTGCGCCACAGCGGGCTCTTCGCGCCGCCGCCGCAGATGTTCGAGCGCGGAATGGAAATGCCAAGCGACTTTGCAACCTCAAACGAGTCGCGGATGGCAAACGCTACGCCCTCCAAAACTGCCTGTACCATGTCACAACGACTCGTGTCCATCGTCATACCGGTAAACGTGCCGCGCGCATTCGTGTCATTGATGGGGCTGCGTTCGCCCATCAGATATGGCAGGAAATAGACGTGATTCTCGCCGAGCTTTTCGCCGGTAATGGGTGCTTGCTCGGCTGCAAAGTCGGACGTGTGCAGAATTTCCTCGCACAGCCACTTGTTGCAGCTGGCAGCGGAGAGCATGCAGCCCATCAGATGATATCCGCCGTCGGCATGCGCAAATGCATGCAGCGCATTGTTGGGATCTACGCCAAATTTGTCGGACGAGATAAAAATCGTCCCGGATGTGCCAAGGCTGATGTTGCAGCCGCCCGCGCCAACTGTTCCCGTGCCGATTGCCGCTGCGGCGTTGTCGCCCGCACCGGCCACAACCTTGACCGATTCGGGCAGCCCCAGCGTCTGTGCGGCTTCTTTTGTGAGCGTATTGGTGACCTCGAAACTCTCGAACAGCTTTGGCATCTGTGCTTCCGTTACGCCGCAGATGTCCAGCATCTCTTTTGACCAACGCTTATGCGCCACGTCCAAAAGCAGCATTCCGGATGCGTCGGAGTAGTCGCAGCTGTGCACGCCGGTCAGCTTGTAGTTTACATAATCTTTTGGCAGCATGATCTTCGCAATTCTCGCGAAGTTCTCCGGCTCATTTTCGCGCATCCACAGAAGCTTTGGCGCGGTGAAGCCCGCAAAGGCGATATTTGCCGTCAGCGCCGACAGCTTTTCCTTGCCGATGGTATGGTTGAGATAGTCTACCTCTTTTGCTGTTCTGCCGTCATTCCACAAAATCGCCGGGCGAATGACATTGTCGTCCACATCCAGCGCAACAAGGCCATGCATCTGACCGCCCGCGCCGATGCCTGCAACCTGCGCAGCGTCAAAGCCGCGCAGCAGCTCCGGCACGCCGCTTACCACCGCATCCCACCAGTCCTCCGGCTTCTGCTCCGACCAGCCAGGGTGCGGGAAGATCAGTGGATATTCCTTTGTAACGGTATTTAAAATCGCGCCGCTTTCATCTACCAGCAGCAGCTTGCACGCCGACGTGCCAAGATCAATTCCAATATACTCCATCATTTTCCCTCTCAAATCCGACGCTCTGCGCCTCAATAGCCGATCTCTTTCATAATCCGGTCAACAACGCTTGCGTTTTCCACCGAAAATGTCTCGCTGACCGCCGGAGTCGCTCCATCCAGAATGCAGCGGCCAAGCTGCTCTGCCTCCATGCAATAGTTGTCCGGCGTTTTAACCGTTTTCATCACACGCGTTCCATCTGAAAACCAGACCGAATACGTCAAATCTCCCTCTGCATTAAAGCCGAAGTTTTCCGAATGAATCTCACCGCAGCTGCCATAGATGGCAAAGCGGTTGACATGGCGGTGCTGGTTCTTTGCCAGTGTGATACCACACGTGAGCGACGCACGGCTGTTGTCGTCATACTGCATCACAACCGACGCCAGCCGGTCAACGTTCTCCTCCGAGAAGCAGGCCGCCGCCGAAAGCGTGACCGGTGTTTTGCCAAGCAGGCGCTGAATCAGCGATGTGCAATACACGCCAAGGTCATACATCCCGCCGCCCATTGTCTCGCGGCGCATACGAATATTCGTCAGGTCATAGCTGGAGGTCAGGAAGTTTGTCTCCATATACTGTACCTCGCCGATTGCGCCGTTTACAAGCTCCTGCCGGACAGCTTCAATATATGGACTGTGCAGATATGCAAAGGCCTCCATCAAATACACGCCATTTTCACGCGCCGTGCGGAACATCTCCTCGGCCTCTGCCGCCGTGGGCGCAAGCGGCTTTTCGCACAGGACGTGCTTGTGCTTTTTCAGCGCCTTGATCGTCCACTCATAGTGCATCGTATTGGGCAGCGCCACATACACCGCCTCCACTGCTGGATCGTCCAGCAACGCGTCATAGCTGCCATACGCCACCGCAAATCCATAGTCCGTACGGAACTGCTCCGCCTTTTCCATGCTGCGGCCGGCAATTGCGTAGAGCTCGCAGTTGTCTGCTTTCAGCATGCCGGGCAGCGTATTTCTGCGGCAGATATACGCCGTGCCAATCACGCCCCATTTTACTTTTTTCATATTGCGCCCTCCTTTGTAGCCGGTTTTTTCCGGTATTTTTAATTTGTATTTATGATACCATACCGTTCGGAAAAATGCCATCCCGCGCGCCGTTTTTTCGTGCCTTTCAAGCGTTTTTGCCGCGCGCAGACCGCAGCCACCAAATAACACAGCCGCCGAGACTTCAAAGTCCCGGCGGCATTTTCGTGTTGTATTGTATATTCAGTGGTCGGATTTCAGTCCCGCGCCGCACATCGTGATCAGCGTATCGGGCGTATTACCCCACACGCGGCAGTATTCCAGATAGGCCGCGTAATTCGCCGCCGTTGTATGCTCACAGTAGACGCCCTTGCGCGCAAGCGCCGCGCGCGCGTCCATGATCTTGCCCTCCGGCGCATGGATAAAGCGCACATTGTGCTTTTTTGCAAGGCGCAGGATTTCCTCGCCGCGCATGGGCTTGCCAATGGCAATGCCCTCGGCAATTGTCGGCGTGGGCGTTACCGCCTCGGGCTGGCTTTCGCCATGCTCGGCTGCGCGAAGCAGCGGGTCACAGTTCTGGCTTTGGAGCGCAATGATCTGCGGGAACGTCTCAATCGCACCGCTTCTTTGCAGATGCTCCAGCGCGTAGATTGCACCAAGGAGGAGCGTTCCGTTGCCGGTTGGAATCACGATATTCTGCGGGATGCGTCCCAGCTGCTCAAGCGTCTCATAGATATATGTTTTCGTACCCTCGTAGAAAAACGGATTGTAGACGTGGTTCGCATAATATACGCCCTCGTTTTCCACCTTGGCACGGCACACGTCGGCGCAGTGGTCGCGCGTGCCGGGAACAACGGTGCACGCCGCACCGTGTGCGCGGATCATGTCAATTTTCTTGGGGCTTGTCCCCTCAGGGACAAAAATCTCACAGCCGATCCCGGCCTTTGCACAGTAGGCCGCGACAGAATTGCCCGCGTTGCCGCTGGAATCCTGCACCACCTTGTCTACGCCGATGGCTTTACAGTGCGACACCAGCACCGCCGCGCCGCGATCCTTAAACGACAGCGTCGGCATATAATAGTCCATTTTGAGCATCACATTCTCGTCCAAACGTACAACTGGCGTCATTCCCTCGCCCATCGTCACGCCGCGCCAGCTTTCGCCGTCCAGTGCCATGAACTTTCGATAGCGGAACATGCTCCATTCGTGGGCGTCCACCTCGTTCAGGTCAAATTTGGGTGGCTGAAAATCAAGATCCCAGAGCCCGCCACAGTCACAGTGCGCCTTGCGCGTCGTAACCGCTTCCTCGTGTCCGCATTTGCTGCAAATGAATTTCATCTTTCGTTCTCCTTTCCGCCAAGCTCTGCCACCGCTTCAATTTCCACCAGCGCGCCGTTGTGAAGCGCTCTCGTGGGCACTACCACGCGCGCCGGCTTGTGGCTTCCGAAAAATTCCGCATATGCCGCATTGACTGTGTCCCACTGCGCCACATCCGGGATATACACGCGGCACAGCACCACATCTTCCCGTGTGCACCCGGCCGCGCACAGCACCCGTTCCACATTGTAAAGCGCGTCGCGCGTCTGCTGGGCAATGTCCGCCGCCATCGGTGCGCCGGTCTCATGGTGCACCGGAAGCTGACCGGAAACATACAGCGTTGTACCCGAGATCACACCCGGCACATAATGTCCCTTGTTTTCCAGCCTTGAGTCCAGAATAATCTGCTTCATCCGCGTTTCCCCCTTACCTCGTCCAGATAGCTGTAGATCGTCACCTTGTTGACGCCCAGCTTTTCGGCTGCCTTTTCCACGCTTCCTTTCATCAGAAAAAGTCCCTTTTGCTCCATAAACCGCACCTTTTCGATGCGCTCCTCACGCGAAAGCTGCTGGATATTGCCGCCCGCAAGAATATTGTCCATCAGGTTTTCAATCATAACGGAAATATGCTCCTCCGGCAGCGCCGCCTCCGGTGCTTTTTTTCCGGCCGGGGCGCTTTGCGGCAGGAACGACTGCAAATAGGCAATCTGTGTCTGCAAGCGCGTGGTGTCAAGGTTGATACACATCGCGCCGGAAAGCGTCCCGTCTGCGTCCTTGATCAGGAGCGTAGATGAGCGGATGCGCTTGCCGTTCGGCGCGGTAAAATAGTAGTTCGCAACATAATTTTCGCGCAGTTCGTCCGACAAAATCACCTGCCGCACCAGCTGCTCAAAACTCTGCCCCACCGTCCGGCCGGTCACCGTGTTGTTTTCCACATACACAACCGAATGCGCCGGGTCGTCCAGATCGTGCAGCACCACCTCGCAGTCCGCGCCAAATGTCTGCACCAGCATCTGCGCCACCGCCACATACGGCTTCAGAACGTCTTTCATTGCTCCCTCCGTTATTGCAGCTTACCGCGGCAGGTAATCTCAAGCATGCCCACAACCGTCTCGCCGGAGATGAGATACGCCCGCTCATATAGATTGCACACCGGGCAGATATGTACCGGAATGATGCGCACCTTATCGCCTACGCTGACGCGGTCATGGAACTGCTTATCATTGACAATGGCGTGCTCGTCAAACACCTTTTCAATATGCACCTGCGGCATATCCAGCAGCGTTCCTCTGCCCGCCACGGCGCAAATACCCTCTGTGCGCGTCTGCATTGTCAGTCCCTTTGCACCCACGTCCAGAATTGTCCGCGTATCAGTCGGCTTGCTGATGACGCTGGCCAGAACCGTGGCTGCGCAGCGCTCCAGCGTTCCGATGGCGTTTCCCTGCGACGCGTCCATCAGCGCATATGTCCCGGGGCGAAGCTCCGTAATCCCGGGCAGGATTTTCACACGGTTCATAAACGTGGGCGTTGCGCCGTAGCTCACCGTCCGGCAGGTCATGCCGTGCTGCGCGGCAAGCGCTGCAAAGTGAAGCGTCCGCCGCTGCGCACCCTCAGACAGTGCGTTCAGCGCGTCGAGATCCGCAGCGCCATAGCTGTTGCCATCGTGCGAAAAAATACCGCCGAACACCACGTGCGGGCAGTCGCGGATTGTATCCAGAAGCGTCAGAAAATCCGCCTCTTCAATCACACCGGAGCGGTTCTCGCCAACCTCAATCTCAATTAAGACCGGAATCGTAACATTCTCCGCCGCAAACACACGTTCCGCCGCTGTCACCTGACACGGTGTGTCCACACCGAATGCGATGTTGACGTTCTGCTTTGCCAGCGCCGCAATCCGGCGCAGCTTAATCTCACCCACGATCTCGTTCGCAATAAAAATATCCTGTATGCCGCTTTGCGCCATCACCTCGGCCTCGCCGGTCTTGGCAACGGCAATGCCGCACGCACCCGCCTCCAGCTGCATTTTGGCAACCGCCGGTGATTTGTGTGTCTTTGTATGCGGTCGGAGTGCCACACCGTTTTCATCGGCATAGCGCTGCATATCCCGCAGATTCTGCCCCAGCCGCTCCCGGTCAAACAGCAGCGCCGGAGTGTCAAGCTCTGTGTATCGCATGAGAATCCCTCCCTTTGTTTGCAGTATATATAATTATTTATATGTCGTCAAGTGTTTAAATAAAATTTTCTATTTTCAAAAGCAGCCATTTGCCATGTGCCGAGCAGGCTTGCCGCAAAATATCGCCGTTTCATGGCGATATCTTCCGTCATATCTATTGAAAACCGCTTGATTTCTGTGTTATAACGTGTGTATACACGGACAAATAGGGAACGCTGCTTGAAAAACTTATTGCCTTATACGTTCAATTTGTACCAGCGATCAACGTTTGATAATCTGATCTGCTTTTGATGAAGGAGTCTTAACATAATGGCAAGAATCGAAACAGTTGAATTTACAAATATGTGCATGGTCTGCGATGGCAGCCGGGTCGTCGTGATTGACCGGGAAAAGCAGGACTGGCCGGGCGTCGCTTTCCCCGGAGGTCATGTAGAGCTGGGTGAGTCCTTTACGGACGCAGTGATTCGTGAGGTACGAGAGGAAACCGGGCTGAATATCCGTTTCCCTCAGCTTTGCGGTATCAAAGACTGGCGTGAGAATCAGTGCAGGTTCGTTGTGCTGCTTTATAAGACAACTTGTTTTGATGGTGAATTACATTCCAGCTCCGAAGGTAGGGTCTGGTGGGAAGATATTGCCAATCTGCCTAACCTCAAGCTGTCTTTGGATATGCGCGATATGCTTCGGGTTTTTACAGAGGAAAATTTGAGCGAGTTCTTCTACTATCAAGAAAACAGCAAGTGGAAGTATGACTTAAAATAGAAAAAACGGTGATAAGGAGAACAAACAATGCGCAACGATATGTGCGTGGCCTGTGACGATGGGATTTTGAATATTCGTGTCGGCGCAATCATCATGAAGGATGGAAAGATTTTGATGGTTGGCAA
>CAKTUT010000039.1 GCA_934621665.1 uncultured Oscillospiraceae bacterium
ACTTCCGCGTAGGTGAATGCGCCGACATAGCCCATCTTGGCCTCGTCTGCGGTGAACTCACCGTTCTCGATCATCTCGTTGAGCTTCATACCGGCGGCGACGCCAGCCAGATAACGGCCCTCATAGATGGAGGCGAAAGCGTTGTGGTAGTTGGAAAGGCCCTCGGTGTGTGCCTTGGTGCCGGTGGAGTGGCAGAACTGCACATCGGGGAATTCCTTGGCGGCCTGGATCATGTAATCCTCGTGACCAAAGGAGTCAGCAAAGATGATGTTGCAGCCGTCATCGGCAAGCTCGGCGGCGGTGTTGTAGCATTCCTGACCCTCGGGAATGTTGGTTTTGATTACGTAGTTGGTGATGCCAAGATTTGCACAGGCGGTCTTAGCAGCGTTGATGAAGTTAAGGTCATAGGTGGAATTCTCGTCATGCAGCGTGATAAAACCAACCTTGAAGTCACTTGCGGCGGCAGCAGGTGCGTCGTCAGCGGGAGCTTCCTCGGCGGGAGCGTCCGTTGCGGGGGTGTCAGCGGCAGGTGTGTCATTGGCGGGAGTGTCGGCAGCGGGCGTTTCAGTCTTGGCGGCACAGGCTGCCAGAGAGAGAACCAGCATTGCTGCAAGAAGCAGGGCGATAAGCTTTTTCATGAATTCATCCTCCTAAAAAATTTTGCAAGTCGTACAATTTTCTTTCGTTATTGCCGAAAGAACTGATTCATATTTTAATCTATTTTTCACAACTATGCAATCATTTTTTGAAAAAAATCCGGCAAAATCGGCGCGCAGAATCAACAAATCGCTTCAAAAAACCTAAAAAATTTTTAGCTTTTTTCACGGCTTGACAATTTTACCAAATCAAACCGGGTACATTTCGGTCACTATCACAACAAAGTGCGCTGGCAAATCGCTGCGCGGCGTGATAAAATAAAGCTACGGCAAATGCCGTTCGGCATTGCTGTACCGGGCACAAAATCCGCAAAAAGGAGCGTTCGGCTTTGAAAAATACAGTGATAAAGGGTGACCTCTGCTTCAGCCGTTCGATGGACGAGCTTACCATCATTGAAAACGGGTATCTGGCAATTGAAAACGGCGTGTGCGTGGATGTTGGTGTTTATGACGCGCTGCCGTCGCGCTTTGCCGCGTGGGAGTTGGCCGACTATACGGGAAAGCTGGTCGTGCCGGGCATGACCGATCTGCACGTGCACGCGCCGCAGTTTTCGTTCCGCGGCCTTGGCATGGATATGGAGCTTCTGGAGTGGCTCAATACCTACACATTTCCCGAGGAGTCAAAATACCGCGATCTGGACTATGCCGCCAAGGCCTACGGCAACTTTGTGAATCACCTGCTGCACAGCACCACCACGCGCGCATGCGTGTTTGCCACGGTGCACGTCCCGGCAACGCTGCTGCTTATGCGCCTGTTGGAGGACAGCGGCCTGCACGCCTATGTCGGCAAGGTCAATATGAACCGCAGCAGCCCTGCTTATTTGCAGGAGGTTTCCACGAATCAGTCGATTCGCGATACCGAGCGCTGGCTGCACCAGTCGATGGGCGCATTCCACCACGTCAAGCCCATCCTCACGCCGCGCTTTATCCCCTCGTGTACCGACGACCTGATGTATGCGCTGCGCGACGTGCGCGAAAAATACAATTTGCCGGTGCAGAGTCACCTGTCCGAGAATTTCGGCGAGATTGCGTGGGTGCAGGAGCTTTGCCCGCGCTCCAAATTCTACGGCGATGCCTATGACCAGTTTGGAATGTTCGGCGGCGGTTATCCGTGTATTATGGCGCATTGTGTGCATTCAAATGAGGCAGAGCAGGAACTGATCAAAAAGAACGGCGTATTTATTGCGCATTCGCCAGAGTCCAATATCAATCTATCCTCTGGTGTAGCGCCGGTGAACAAGTTTCTGGATAACGGCCTGCATGTCGGTCTTGCAAGTGATGTGGCAGGGGGCAGTCATGAGAGTCTGCTGCGCGCCATGATGCACGCCATTCAGGCGTCCAAGCTTCGCTGGCGGCTGCTTGATCAGTCTGTCCCGGCGCTGTCGTTTGAGCGAGCGTTCTATCTTGCGACGATGGGCGGCGGTGCGTTCTTTGGAAACGTCGGCACGTTCCAGCCCGGCTATGAGGCCGATGCGGTCGTCATTGACGACGCGTCGCTTGATCATCCGCAGAAGCTGTCGGTTCGCGCGCGCATGGAGCGGGCGGTCTATCTGGCCGACGACCGGAATATCGCGGCAAAGTATGTCGCGGGCGAAAAAATCCTGTAAGTGCTTGCGAAACGTTGACAAAAATGGATTGCCTGTGTATAATGCACAGGCAATCCATTTGCGCTGAATTGCGCAGACAGTTCGTAACCATCCTGTCTTAAAACAAAACTAGGGAACTGGGGCAGATATCCCGCGGCAACTTGTGGCAGCTGCGGAGGTTTGCCGGATGGACGCTTTGGCGTCCATTTTTTGTTCCGCAGAAAGGAAACAAAATCATGAAAAAACTGACCACAAAGCAAATCGCGCTCAGCGGCGTTGTCGCAGGACTCTACGCCGCGATCACCATTCTGACGGCCTCGTTTGCCTATGGCAACATTCAGTTCCGCATCGCTGACGCGATGTGTCTGCTGGTGTGCATCGAGCCGAGTCTGACCATCGGTCTGACGCTGGGATGCCTGATTGCAAACATCTTTTCCACAGTATCGGTGCTGGATATTGTCATCGGCACGGCAGCAACGCTGCTTGGCTGCCTGCTGACGATTCAGGTGAAGAAAACGTGGATACTGCCGATTCCGACGATCCTGGCAAATGCCGTTATGGTCGGTGCGATGCTGGCGTTTGTGTATACGCCGGAGTCGTTCTGGCAGGGCTTTGCGATTATGGGCGCGGAGGTTGCCGCGGGCGAGATCGTGGTGCTGTATCTGCTGGGCGTGCCACTGTATCTGACCATGAAGAAAACCGGCCTGATTGGCCGGCTGCTGCGTGAGCGGAACGGATAAAAAGCGGCATCAAGCGGCCTCGGCGTTCATCTGAACGCCGAGGCCGCTGTGCGTATAATTTGTGCGCGAATCGCGCACAAATTCCGCACTTGCATCACGTAGTGTGTTTTGTCCGACGTACACGCCGCCGGACAAAACGAATTGATACTTTATTCCGCCGTGCGCGGCGGAACGCTGCGAGGTTTTTCGACAGGCCGCTTCCTATGTTCAAATGTTCAGTGCAGTGCCGTTTGGAATGTCGCCGACACCGTTCAAAACGATGCGCGGGCGATAGGGGAATTTCCGAATTTCACTGCGGCTGGTCACACCGGACAGGACAAGCACGGTGTCAAGACCCGTTTCAATACCTGCAACCATATCGGTGTCCATCCGGTCGCCAATCATGACTGCGTCCTCGGAATGAACGTCAAGGATGCGCAGACCGGTACGCATCATCAGCGGGTTTGGTTTGCCGACAAAATAGGCCGACTGGCCTGTCGCCATTTCAACCGGCGCAATCATGGCACGGCAGGCGGGCGCAATGCCGTCCTCAGTTGGGCCGGTCAGGTCGCTGTTGGTGCCGATCAGGCGCGCGCCGCGGTTGACCAGCCGGACTGCTTTCAGAATATTTTCATAGTTATAGGTGTTGCCCTCACCCATGATCACATAGTCCGGATCAACGTCGTTCATGGTGATACCGGCGTCATGCAGCGCCATAATCAGACCCGCGCCGCCGATGACATAGGCGCTTCCGCCAGGGCATTGGCTGCTGATAAATTTGGCCGTGGCGAGCGCGCTGGTATAAAAGTGCCGTTCGTCAACCTCCAGACCCATGCGCGCAAGCTTCTGCTGAAGCTCTTTCGGCGAACGTTCAGATGAGTTCGTCAGGAACAGAAAGTTTTTCTTTTCACGGTAGAGCCAGTCAACAAATTCCTTAACGCCCGGCAGAAGCCGGTTGCCATGATAGATGACGCCATCCATATCGCAGATAAAGCCCTGCTTGCTTCTGAGTTGTTCCATGCGGTTCCTCCGTTTGGTTATTCTTTTTCTATCACCTATCATACCGCTTTTTTTAGAAAAGCAAAAGCCCCCAAGTGAAAAGATAAAGTTAAAAAATGCGTTCGGAGCGAGCTCCGGACGCATTTTATTTTGCTTATCCGAGAGGGAGCGTGACCTGCATGGTTGTTCCCTTACCGGGGACGCTTTCCAGCGTAATCCGGCCGCCAAGGTCGGACACAGCGTGCTTGGCGATGGAAAGGCCAAGGCCTGTTCCGCCTGACTGGCGCGAATGGCTCTTATCCACGCGGTAGAAGCGTTCAAATACGCGCGCCTGATGCTCCGGCGGAATACCAACGCCCGTGTCGGCCACGCGGATAACCGCATCAGCGCCCTGTTTTGCGACGTCGATGGTGACGCTGCCGCCGTCCACATTATATTTGATGGCGTTGTCGCAGAGATTGTACACTGCTTCGCTGACCAGACGGCGGACGCTCTGGATGCAAAGCGGCACGCCGGTTACCTCGATGCGGATGTGACGCGCGTCGGCGGCGGGACGCAGCTGCGCGGCGGTCTCCTCGGCAACAGCATACAGATCAACCGTATCAAATGGCATTTCGCCGCCCTCGTCCAGCTGGGACAGGCGGATGATGTCGTCAATCAGCGTGACAAGGCGCGCGGCCTCGGCGCGGATGTGGCCGACAAAGCGCGGCATATCCTCAGACTTTACAAGACCGTTTTCAATCAGCTCTGCGCTTCCCATGATGGATTGCAGCGGCGTTTTCAGCTCGTGCGACACATTTGCCGTGAACTCGCGGCGGCTGCGCTCGGCGTCAAGCTGCTCGGTTGCGTCAAAAGCCAGCAGTACTGCGCCAATAACGGCGCCGTCAGAGGCGATGCGGCTGATGTCCAGCTGGAACTCGCGCTCACCGCGCGTAAGATAGATGCGGCTGTAGCCGTTTTCAAACGCGTTTTTGATGGCGCGGCTGACCTCCGGGCTGCGCTCCACGGTCAAAAAGTCCTGCTGCACGCAGCTGTGATCGGCGGCAAACAGCCGCTCGGCGGCGGGATTGATGTTCAAAATGATGCCCTTTTCGTTCAGCAGGACAAGACCCTCGCTCATGTTGGAGGTGATCTGCGTGAACTCATCGTTTTTGCGGCGCAGCCGACGCACCTGCTCGTCAATCTGGCGGCGCTGCTGGCTGATGCGCGTCAGAAGCGGCGCAAGCTCCTCATAAGTGTCATTGTCCAGCGGATGCTCCAAATCAATCTGGTTGAGCGGCGCGACGATGTGCTTTGAAATGCTGCTTGCCAGAACCGCCGCCAGAATCAGCGCCGCCAGCAGCACCACCAGCAGCGGCTGGAGCATACCAAGCACGAGCGTTGCAAGCGTGGCCCGGCTGACCGAGATACGCAGGACGCTGCCGTCGTCCAGACGCACGGCACGGTAGATAGTCTTTTCCAGAAGCGTAGCGGAATAACGTGAGCTGCTGCCAGTGCCGTTTTGCAGAGCCTGACGGATTTCCTCGCGCTCGGCGTGGTTTTCCATCTGTGCGGCGTCCGCCTGCGTGTCATATAGAACCGTGCCGTCAGCGGCAACCCATGTCAGACGGTAGTGGTTTGAGGCGAGCGCGGCAAGATAGTCTTTACCGCTCGATTCTACGCCGCCCGCGGCAAGCGAAAGCTCATCGGTCAGCTGGTTTTCCTGCACGGTGGCAAAATAATCGTAAAAGCAGCCGGCGATGATGACCAGCGCCGCCAGCAGAACCGCCAGCATGGCGGCCATCATGGATTTGAAAATTTTATGTGTCATGACGATGCCTCCATCCGGTAGCCAACGCCCCGTACTGTTTCAATCAGCTTCCCGCACTCGCCAAGCTTCTGGCGCAGCGTGCGGATGTGCATATCCACAGTGCGCGACTCGCCGATATAGTTTTCACCCCAGATTTCACGGAACAGTTGATCGCGCGTGAACGCCGTCCCAGGGTGGGAGAGAAAGACGCGCAGAAGCTCAAATTCCTTGAGTGTCAGCGTGACGCGCTCATTTCCGGCCAGAACTGTGTGCTCGTCAAGATTGAGCGTCAGCGCGCCGTGCGACAACACGCGCTCGGGCTGCGGCGCGCTGCACCGGCGCAGAACAGCCTTGACGCGCGAGACCATTTCCATCATGCCAAACGGCTTGACAAGATAATCATCCGCGCCAAGATCAAGGCTTTGCACCTTGTCATATTCCATGCCCTTTGCCGTGGCCATGATGACCGGCACGCGGGCGGTTTCGGCATTTTCGCGCAAAAAGCGCAGCAGCGATACGCCGTCCTCACCCGGGAGCATCACGTCAAGCAGCACCAGCTCCGGCCGCTCGCCCGCGGCCAGCGCGGCATGCAGCGCCGCGCCGTCGGCAAGGCCTTTGGCCGAAAAGCCGGTGGAGTTGAGTGTGTAGACCTCGATATCGCGAATCGCGGCGTCGTCCTCTACGCACCAGATCATGGCTCGGCCTCCCCGTTGTGAACGCCTGTGGCGGCAAAGACCACCCACTCGGCAATGTTAACGGCATGGTCGCCGATGCGTTCAAAATATTTTGCCGTCATCAGAAGATCAATGGCATATTCGCCGTCGGCGGGCTTTGCGGCAATCATGGCAATCAGCTCAGCTTTGACCTTGGCAAAGTAGTCGTCCACCACGTCGTCATAGCGCACAACGCTCTCGGCAAGGGCGGTGTTGCGGTGGACAAAGGCCTCCACGCTCTCGGTGACCATTTTGATTGTGGCACGCGCCATATCGGCGATAAACGCGCTCTCCTCGCCGGAGCGTCCGGCTAAAAACGGCACAAGCTCCGCAATGTCCTCGGCCTGATCGCCGATGCGCTCCATATCCGTCACCATCTTCAGCGCCGCGGAGATCTGGCGCAGATCGCGCGCCACGGGCTGCTGCTGAAGAAGAAGCTTCAGACACAGCGACTCGATTTCGCGCTCCATCTGGTCAATTTCGCGGTCAAGCGGCGCAACCTTTTCTGCAAGCTGCGCGTCGCCTGACGTCAGTGCCTTGGCGGCCAGCGCGATGACTTCCTCGCACATGGCGCCCATTTCGATCAGTTCCTTGTTCAGCTGTGCCAGCTGCTCGTCAAAACGGCTTCTCATTATCCAAACCTCCCCGTGATGTAATCCTCGGTGCGCTTATCGTGCGGCTGCGAGAACATCTGCTCCGTCTGGCCGTACTCAATCAGCTCGCCCAAAAGAAAGAACGCGGTCTGATCGGAAATACGCACGGCCTGCTGCATGTTATGTGTGACGATGATGATGGTATAGCGGTCTTTCAGACTGATGGCAAGCTCCTCAATGCGCGAGGTGGAGATGGGGTCAAGAGCGCTTGTCGGCTCATCCATCAGCAGCACGTCCGGCTCAACGGCAAGCGCGCGTGCGATGCAAAGCCGCTGCTGCTGGCCGCCGGAGAGGCCGAGCGCGTTTTTCTTCAGCCGGTCTTTGACCTCGTCCCAGATGGCAGCATCGCGAAGAGAACGCTCAACAATGTCGTCGAGCCTTGCCTTGCCGGTGATGCCGTGGGTGCGAGGACCATAGGCAATGTTGTCATAGATGCTCATGGGGAACGGATTTGGCTTCTGAAACACCATGCCGACCTCGCGCCGCAGCTCATTGACGTCTACGCCCGGGGCGAAGATATCCTGCCCGCGGTATTGCACTGTACCCGTCGTGCGAACGCCCGGAATCAGATCGTTCATCCGGTTGAGCGTTTTGAGGAACGTGGATTTACCGCAGCCCGACGGGCCGATGAGCGCGGTGATGCTTTTTTCGGGAATCTCAATGTTGATATTTTTCAGCGCCTGCGTATTTGTGTACCACAGACACAGATCGTTGACGGTAATAATCGGGGTCATAGTGCCCCTCCTTTCAGTTCGTCCTCAAAGGCAAGTCCGTACCAGTGCGCGGGTCTGCGCGCGGCGGTATCGCGGATGGCGCGGATGGTAAAATCAGCGGCGCGGCAAAGCGCGTCTGCCTTGTCGCAGCCGGTGAGCAGCGCTGACAACAGCGACGCGGTAAATACATCGCCCGCACCGTAAAAGCTTCCGCCGACCACCGGCGTATCTACGCGGAGCGTCTGGCCGTCAAGCCGCGCGAAATAGCCGGCCTGCGTGCCGTGGCGGACGCTGGTCAAGATTACGTTTTCGCACGTGAGCGCCTCAACAAGCGCCTCGTCCGGCGTGTCATATGGAAGCCCGGTCAAAAGCGCGGCCTCCGTGCGGTTTGGAGTGATGATATCGGCCTTTTCAATCAGTGCGCGCATGGCCTCGACAATCTCCGGCGTAAAGCAGCCGTAGAGCTCACCGCCGTCGCCCATGATGGGATCGACCAGCACAAGCGTGCCGGGCGGGGCAAAGTCGCGTAGGAACTGCTGCGCAAGCAGGATTTGCTCCGGCGAACAGAAAAAGCCGGTGCATACAGCGTCAAAACGGATGTCAAGCGCTTTCCAGTGCGTCATGAACGCGGCCATCTCCTGCGTCATATCGCGCAGGACATAGTCCGGAAATTCTGATGTGTGCGTGGAAAGCACGGCGGTGGGAAGCGGTACGGCCTCGATTCCGGCGCTTGAGACAATGGGCATCGCTACGCTGAGCGAGCATTTTCCAAAGCAGGACAGGTCACTTATCAGCGCAGCGCGCTTCATTCCCGTTCCGTTGACGCTTTTCATAGACGTTTCCTCTTTTTAAAGTAATTTCCCACAAGGCTTGCCGCCAGATTGATCAGCAGCGCCAGCACCATCAGGATTGCGGCAATGGCAAACGCAACGTCAAACTCACCCTGCTCCTTTGCGTAGACATAAAGCGCAACGGTCAGTGTTGCACCCGCGTGCTGCAAGCCGTCAAACAGATTGTAGAGCGTGTGGGCAAAGCCTGCGGTGTAGAGTAGCGCTGCCGTCTCGCCCAGAATCCGGCCAACGGCCAGAATGCAGCCTGTGATCACGCCGTCTACACAGCCGGGGAGGACAACCGTCCGAATGACGCGCCATTTTCCCGCACCCAGTCCGAACGCGCCCTCACGATAGCTCTGCGGGACGGTTTTCAGGCTTTCCTGCGTGGTGCGCATGATGGTGGGCAGGTTCATGACGACAAGCGTTAGCGCGCCCGCCAGAAGCGACGTCTGCATGCCAAGGAACTGGCAGAAAAACAGCATGCCGACCAGACCGTAGATAATCGACGGAATGCCCGATAGCGTCTCGGCGGCGTACTCAATCACGGCGACCAGACGGCGGTTGGAGGCGTACTCGGTTAGATAGATGGCCGCGCCTACGCCGAGCGGCAGGACAATCAGCAATGTGGCAAGTACAATATACAACGTGTTGAGGATATCTGGCAAGATACCAATTGAATTTGTCAGGTAGCTGGGGCTGGTGGACAGCAGCTGCCACGACAGATTCGGCACGCCCTTATAGAGCACATACCCGATCAGCCCCAGCGCCAAGGCGCACGTGAGCGTCACACACAGCAGCATCAGCGCGCGCATCAAAATTGCATATACGCGGCGGCGTGGGGACATGGAGTTTGTCAGCATCGTTATCCCCCCTTGCTGCGCTTGAGGAAGAAGTTGAGCGCGGCGTTAATCAGCATGATAAACAAAAACAGTACCAGCGCGATGGAGAACAGCGCCTGCCGCTGTAAGCCGCTGGAGTAGGACATCTCGCTTGCAACGGCGGTGGTGAGGAAGCGGACGCTTTGGAAAAGAGAGGGCATATTGCAGGCGTTGCCTGAGACCATCATAACCGCCATGGCCTCGCCGATGGCGCGGCCGACGCCAAGCACAACCGATGCGGCAATGCCGCTTTTTGCGGCGGGAACGGATACGCGAAACCACGTCTCTACCGGCGTTGCGCCAAGGGCGAGTGATGCATCCTCATATTCCTTGGGAACAGCCTCAAGCGCCGTCATGGAAACCTTGATGATCGACGGCAGGATCATGATGGCCAGCACAGTGATAGCGGCAAGCAGACTTGCGCCGTCGGGAAGCGAAAATACCTTGCGGATGCCGGGGACAAGAACCAGCATACCGACAAGACCGTAGACAACCGAGGGAATACCGGCCAGCAGGCTGACAGCCGCCTCAATCACGCCGCGCACGCGCGGCTTTGCGGCCTTGGCAAGGTATACAGCGGTCAGAAAACCGACCGGCACGCCAAGAACAATTGCACCCGCCGTACCATAGATGCTGGTCAGAATAAAGGGAAGAATGCCAAATTTCGGCTCGGCCTGCGTGGACGCCCAAACAGGACCGAATAAAAACTTGACAAGACCAATTTTATGGATGGCTGGAATGCCGGAAATCACCAGATAGACGGTGATGAGCAGCACACAGCCAACCGTTACAAGGCCGAGAATCAGAAAAATGCCGTGGATGATATCTTCATACAGACGGCTGTTTTTCTGCTTGACGATTTTCATCGCGCCGCCTGCTTCATAGAGTCTGTCGTGATACATAATTACGCTGCCTTTCTCAGCACCGGTTTACAATTGCGCGCAAAGCTTGTGCGCTGTTGTCAGCCGGTGCTGCCGGAGTGCGGCTGTGACCGGTGGGTCACAGCCGCGCTGGATGCTTTTCTTTATGCAACGGGAACTGCACCGGCTGTCGAGATGAGGCTGGCTGCGTCGGCGGAAACCGCGAAGTCAAAGAACTTCTGTGCCGCTTCTGAAAGCTGTGTGCCGGTCTTGGTGACCAGAACGAACGGACGCTGTACCTTATAGCTGCCGTCCTTGACGGTCGCCTCGCTCGGCGTAACGCCGTCCACGTTCAGCGCCTTGACGCTGTCCTTGAGGGAGGCGAGCGATGCATAGCCGATGGCGTTGGGGTTGGAGGCAACCGTAGTGATCACGTCGCCGGTGGAGGTCAGCTCCTGACGGTACTGGCAGGCGTCCTTGGTGTCGGTGATCGACTCAAAGCCGTCACGCGTGCCGGAACCGGCCTCGCGGCCAATCAGGACGATCTCTGCATCATCGCCGCCAACATCTTTCCAGTTGGTGATTTCACCGGTGTAGATGGAGGCAATCTGCTCGACGGTCAGATCGGTGACCGGGTTTGCAGGGTTTACGATCACGGCGATGCCGTCAAGTGCAACGGTTGTACCGGTCAGACCGGAGGATACCTCGTCGTCTTTCAGCGCGCGGCTGGAAAGACCGATGTCGCAGCGACCCTCAGATACGGCGGTGATGCCCGAACCGGAGCCGGTGGGGTTATAGGTGAACGTAACGCCGGCGTTGTCTTTCATGAACTGCTCACCGAGTGCGCCAATGACCTTTTCCATGGATGTCGAACCGTCGGTTGCGACAGAACCCGAGCGCTTCTTTGCGCAGCCGGTAAACATGGCCAGCGCCAGCACCAGAACCAGTGCAATTGAGATTGCTTTTTTCATTTTTTATTCTCCTTTTATGTGTTTTGGACTTCTTGTTCTTACGCCTATCAGCATACGCGCAGAATGTAAAATGCAAAAGTTTGCTTTTGTAAAATCCACGTCAAATTGTAAAATGGCAAGAAAAAATCCGGCGCATCATGCGATGCGCCGGCAGCCTGTCGAAAAACCTCGTAGAGTTCCGCCGCGCACGGCGGAATAAAGTGTGAATCTGTTTTGCCCGGCGGCGTGTACGTCGGGCAAAACACACTACGCGCCGCAAGTGTGGAATTTGTGCGCAATTCGCGCACAAATTATGCGCGCAGCGGCACGCAGCCTTTTTCAAACGCGAA
>CAKTUT010000040.1 GCA_934621665.1 uncultured Oscillospiraceae bacterium
GACGCGCTGCGCCTCGCCGCCGGAGAGCGTAGTAGAGCTCTGGCCGAGCTTAATATAGCCAAGGCCAACGTCCACCAGCGTCTGCACCTTTTGACGGATTTTCGGCAGATTTTCAAAGAAGCCAAGTGCTTCCTCCGCCGTCATGTCCAGAACGTCGGCAATGTTTTTACCCTTATACAGCACCTCCAGCGTCTCGCGGTTATAGCGCTTGCCGTGACACACCTCACACGGCACATAGACGTCGGCCAGAAAGTGCATTTCAATTTTGACAAGGCCATCGCCGCCGCACGCCTCGCAGCGGCCGCCCTTTACGTTAAACGAGAAGCGTCCCGGACCGTAGCCGCGCGTGCGCGCGTCCGCCGTGGCGGCGAACAGGTCGCGGATATCGTTAAAAAGTCCGGTATACGTGGCCGGATTGGAGCGCGGCGTGCGCCCGATGGGGCTCTGGTCGATACCAACCACCTTGTCCAGATGCTCCAGCCCCTCAATTGCATCGCACTTGCCGGGGCGCGTGCGTGCGCGGTTGAGACTGGCCGCCAGCTTTTTATACAGAATTTCGTTGACAAGGCTCGATTTGCCCGAGCCTGACACGCCTGTCACGCACGTAAACGTCCCAAGTGGAATGGACACGTCCACATGGCGCAGGTTATTTTCTGCCGCGCCGCGCACGGTGAGGAATTTGCCGTTTCCAGGGCGGCGCTCTGCCGGGACTTCGATCTTTTTGACGCCGGACAGATACTGACCGGTAATCGAGCGCGGACAATTTAAAATGTCCTGCAATGTGCCCGCGGCGACAACCTCGCCGCCGTGGACGCCCGCGCCCGGGCCGATATCCACAATATAATCGGCCGCGCGGATGGTGTCCTCGTCGTGCTCCACCACCAGAACCGTATTTCCAAGGTCGCGCAGCTGCTGAAGCGTGGCAAGAAGCTTGTCGTTGTCGCGCTGGTGCAGGCCAATCGACGGTTCGTCGAGAATATAGAGCACGCCCATCAGGCTTGAGCCGATCTGCGTGGCCAGCCGGATGCGCTGGCTTTCACCGCCCGACAGTGTGGCCGCCGCGCGCGAAAGCGTCAGATAGCGCAGGCCGACGGCCTGCAAAAAGCCAAGGCGCGAACGAATCTCGCGCAGAATCTGTTCGGCAACGACGGCCATGCTGCCGTCAAGGCGGAGATTGTTCATAAATTCCAGCTCGTCGGAAATGGGCAGGTCGCAGAAGTCCATGATGTTCATGCCGCCTACCGTCACGGCCAGCGTGATCTCGTTCAGGCGCTTTCCGCGGCACTTGGGACACGGGCGCTCGGCCATGCAGTCCTCCAGCTCCTTGTGCATGGCCTCGGACTGTGTCTCGGCATAGCGGCGGGAGATGTTGTTGAGCACACCCTCAAACGGCCGTTCCAATACGCCGCGCCCGTTGGCGCGCTCATAGTAGATCGTCAGCTTTTCTGTGCCGGTGCCGTAGAGAATTGCGTCCATGGCCTCCTTGGAAAGCTCACAGACGGGCTGGGAGAGCGAAAATTTATATTTTTTCGCCAGCGCCTCAAAATACATCCGCGAGATGGAGTCGTCCTTGACATTATTGAAGCCGGAGGCCTGAATTGCGCCCTGCAAAATGGACTTGGAGTCATCCGGGATGATGAGTGCCGGATCAGCCACCAGCTGTGTGCCAAGACCGGTGCACACCGGGCACGCGCCATAGGGATTGTTAAATGAGAACATACGCGGCGAAAGCTCTGGCATGGAGATGCCGCAGTCCTCACAGGCGTAGTTCTGGGAAAACGTGGTGTCACGGTCGCCGTCCAGCTCATTGAGCACGATCAGGCCGCCGGACAGGCTGGCCGCCGTCTCCACCGAGTCGGTCAGGCGGCGGGCAAGGTCGGCTTTCATCATCAGGCGGTCAACAATGACCTCCACATTGTGCTTTTTGTTCTTGTCCAGCTTGATCTCTTCCGTCAGATCATAGATGCTGCCGTCCACGCGGACACGGGCATAGCCGCTTTTGCGCGCATCCTCAAAAACCTTCTGGTGCTCGCCCTTTTTTCCGCGCACCACCGGCGCGAGCAGCTGGAATTTTGTCCGCTCGGGCAGCTGCATGATCTGATCGACGATCTGGTCAACGGACTGCCGCCGGATTTCCCTGCCGCACTTTGGGCAGTGCGGCACGCCGCACCGCGCCCACAAAAGGCGCAGATAGTCATAGATTTCCGTCACCGTACCGACGGTAGAGCGAGGGTTCTTGCTGGTGGTTTTCTGGTCGATGGAGATGGCGGGGGACAGACCGTCGATGTAGTCCACGTCCGGCTTGTCCATCTGGCCCAGGAACATCCGGGCATAGCTGGAAAGCGACTCAACATAGCGCCGCTGCCCCTCGGCATAAATCGTATCAAACGCGAGACTGGACTTACCCGAGCCGGAAAGGCCGGTCAGCACCACCAGCTTGTCGCGCGGGATGTCGATGGAAATATTTTTCAGGTTGTTTGCGCGCGCGCCGCGCACGCGGATCATGTCCTGCATGGTAAGCTCCTAAGATTCAGATTCCTCCGCTGTGCGGAAGCCACCTTGTATTATACCAGATTGCTCAGCATCCTACAAGCTCTTTTTCAAACAAAAGTTTCCCAAATGTGATCTTGTAAGTTCTGCAAAAGCTGATATAATATGTATATAGTGTGAAAGAACTGAAACCTGTTTCGGGAATGGAGGCTTTTGTGCACAATCTGGCAAAGGTAAAGCTGATTTTTAACCGCGTCGTCAGCGTTTCGCTCGGTATTTTATTGCAGCTGCTGGTCATTCTGTCCGGCGTGTTCTGGCTGAAAGAGTATGTAGACTGGATCAACGGCTTCTTCTCGGTGCTCTCGTGGGTGACGGTCATTATCATCATGTCCTCGCGGACAAATCCATCGTATAAAATTGCGTGGATTGTGCTGATTCTGGCGTTCCCTGTGGCAGGTATTACCATCTATCTGCTTCTGGGCGGCAACAAGGCCTCCAGCCGTGAAAACCGCAAAATGCAGCAGATCACCGCCGGGACGGCCATGTGTCTGCCGCAGGATGCGCACGTCATGCAAGCGCTTGCCGAAAGCGGAAGCGCCGCGCACAACCACGCGCGCTATCTTCTGCACGCAGCGCACTATCCGGTGTATGACGACTCGTCGGCAGAATATTACCCCACCGGCGAGGAGGCATATGAAAAGATGCTGGAGGCGCTGGAAACAGCGGAGCACTACATCTTTTTGGAGTATTTCATCATCGACAAGGGCAAGATGTGGGACTCCATTCTTGCCATTTTGCAGCGCAAGGCCGCCGAGGGGCTGGATGTGCGCGTGCTGTATGACGACTTCGGCTGCATCGCGCGCCTGCCCGGCAACTACTGCAAGCAGCTGCGTCAGATGGGCATTCAGGCGCATGTCTTTGCGCCGTATGTCCCGGTGATTTCGGGGCGGCTCAACAACCGCGACCACCGCAAGCTGATGATCATCGACGGCGAAATTGCCTTTACCGGCGGCGTGAATCTGGCGGACGAATATATCAACGTCCCCGGCAGCAAGAACCTGAACCACTGGAAAGACTGCGGCATCCGCGTGGCGGGCGGGGCGGCGTGGTCCATGACGGTGATGTTTTTGACGATGTGGGACTACGTTGACCGGCTGGAGGAGGATATTGACGCGTTCCGGCCGCTTCCCGCAGACGCGCCGGTGGATGCGCAGGGCTGGATTCAGCCGTTCTGCGACAGTCCGCTGGACTATGAGGACGTGGGCGCGACGGTACTCCAGATGCTGATTAACGGTGCAACAGAAAAGCTGTGGATCATGACGCCGTATCTGATTCTGGACGACAAGATGACCACGGCGCTGTGTGTGGCGGCCAAGACTGGCGTGGACGTGCGCATCATCACGCCCGGCACGCCCGATAAGTGGTATGTCCACGCGGTTACACGCGCCAATTATGAGGTACTCACCGAGGCGGGCGTGCGGATTTTTGAGTATCATCCCGGCTTTATCCACTCCAAGGTCTGTTTGTCGGACGACCGCTACGCCGTGGTGGGCACGGTCAATCTGGACTTCCGCAGCCTGTATCTGCACTTTGAGGACGCGGTGTACCTGGCCGACTGCGACGCGGTGGCGCAGGTGTCGCACGATTTTTCCGAGACGTTCCCCGTCTGCCGCGAGATCACCTATGCCCGCTGCAAGCACATCTATCTGCACCAGCGCATTGGGCGGATGCTGCTTCGCGTGTTCTCCCCGCTGCTCTAGGGTGTATCTGAAATGCGCGCTATTTTGCTTTTGAATACAAAAAATCCGTTCCCGCTGGAACGGATTTTTTGTTTCAGTATTGGAAGCAGCTTCCGCCGACAAACTCGCGCAGCAGCGAGTCGCGCGGGACATACGGCGTTTGCAGCGGCGGCAGCTCGCGCACCACGCGCATCAGCACCTCAAGGCCATGCGCCTCGATAAACGCATCGTCCAGTCCCTCGGAAAACTGTGGAATCTCGCGCAGATACTTTGCCAGAATGCACAGCTCATAGTCGTGGAATGTGTCAATGTGAATCGACGCGTTCGGCTTATTGGGGGCAATATACTGCATCTCGCCGCGGTCTACGCTCTGCGAGCGCTCAATCGTCTCGCGCAGCGAGTGGCCGCGGCCGCGGTAGTCGCGGATCATCCGGCGCGCCACGCGGATCTGCTCAGGGCGGACGATTTTATCGTCATTCGTAATCACGCGCGTGCGCGGGGCTACGTAGATGCCCGTGGCGCGGTCGCGGATGCGGTCAAAGATGATGGGGTTGAGCATATGGATGCCCTCGACAATAATCACTGCGCCGTGCCCCACCTGCATGGTATTGTAGCCGCCGGTATCGCCCAAAACGAAATCATACCATGGCACCTGACACGGCTGCGCGTTTGACAGCGTGTCAATGCATTCCTCCAGCAGCGGCCAGTTGACGCACAACGGCGACTCCCAGTCGGACGCCTCAGGTGGGCGCTTTGTAAGCGGCAGGAAAAAGTTATCCATGCTGAGCAGGCAGACCTCCGCGCCGAGGTTTTCCAGATATGCCTTGAGCCGCATGGCCGTGGTTGTTTTGCCAGAGCCGGACGGGCCGGTCAGCGCGACAAACGGCTTTTCCGGCGCGGCGCTCAGAATTGCGGCCGCGGCGGCGCTGATTTTATCGTGGAACACCTCTTCGCAGCGCAGGACAAACTGCGTCTCGTTGCGCATGGCGCTCGTAATATTTTCAAGGTCAATAACACGCATAAAAAAGCTTCCTTTCTGAATGAATATATGCGTTTAGACGGCCGAAGCCGCGTTGCGTTCCGCCGTGCGGCGGTTCGGATTTGCATCAGGTCGCCGACGGCATTTTCTCGCGCAGCTTGCGCAGCGTGGGGAAGTAGCAGATCACATGCACCGCCGTTGTGACAATCCAGCTGACCGGATAGGAGATATACAGGCAGTCGAGCGTGGGAATGGCGCGGTAGATCGTCTGAATCCAGATGACGCGAAGCAGACACGCGCCCACAGCGCTGACGAACATGGGAAGCCACGTCCGGCCAAGACCGCGCACCATGCCGCAGCAAACCTCCATAATCCCGCACAGGAAATACGGCACGTTGACCCAGAGCAGGCGCACCATGCCATAGGCAATGACGTCCTGATAATAGGGGTCAGACTCGCTGATATAGACGCTTAAAAGCTGCGGGCCAAAGACATACGGCAGCGCGCTCAGCGGAATGCCGATGAGCAGCACCGTCCAGATGCTGTTGCGGTAGATGCTTTTGATGCGGCTGAGCTTGCCCGCGCCAAGATTCTGGCTGGTAAAGGTGATGGATGCGTGCGACACGGCGTTCATGCCGGTATAGGTGAAGTTACAGATGTTTGCCGCGGCGGAGTTTGCGGCAATGACGCTTGAGCCGAACGAGTTGACGGCGCTCTGGATCATAACATTGGAGATATTGAAAATGACGCTTTGCAGACCGACCGGCAGGCCGATCTGAATCATATTGAGCGCCTCGCGCCAGTCCATGCGGATTTTCTTCAGTACCAGATGGCACGCGCCGTCATAGCGGCACAGATGCCACGTGACAAGAGCAAGCGAGATATACTGCGAGATCACCGTGGCGATGGCCACGCCCGCCACGTCCAGCTTGAATACGATGACCAGCAGCAGGTTCAAAATGACGTTGACCATACCGGAGATAACCAGATACCAAAGCGGACGCTTTGTGTCGCCGACGGCACGCAAAATGGCCGCGCCGAAGTTATAGATCAGGTTTGCGGGCATTCCCAAGAAGTAAATCCGCAGATAAAGCGCCGCCAGCGGCAAAATGTCATCCGGCGTGTCCATCGCGCGCAGAAGCGGCTCACTGAGTGCAAGACCGATGATCATCAGCACCACGCTCATCAGTGCGCTGAGCGCATAGGACGTGTGGACGGCCTTTTCCACCGACTCATTCTGCTTGCAGCCGAGATAGCGCGCAATCAGAATATTTGCGCCGACGGAGATACCCATAAATGCGCCGACCAGAAGGTTGATAAGCGAGCCTGTAGAGCCCACCGCCGCAAGCGACGAGCTGCCGGCGAATTTACCGACGACGATGACGTCGGCGGCGTTGAACAGCAGCTGCAAAATGCCCGTTGCGGCAAGCGGGATCGAAAACATGAGAATTTTGGAAAACAACGGCCCGTTGAGCATATCCAGCTGGCCGTTTTTTGACTGGTTCATCAGTTGCTTTTCTCTCCTTTTGTCCAGTTGATTTCAGAAAATGCGTCCCACGGCGCGGTCTTTGGCGGCAGCGCGGAAAACGAAACCCACTCGCCGGTCTGCGGGTGGTAAAAGCCGATTTTGCACGACCAGAGCGCAAGCGATTCCGCCCCAGCGCCGCCATATTTTCGGTCGCCCAGCAGCGGATGGCCGCAGAGGGCAAACTGCGCGCGGATTTGATGCGTGCGGCCGGTGTGCAGGCGCACGCGGACAAGACTCATGCCCTCCCGCACGCCAAGCACGCGGTAGTCGAGCACCGCGTCTTTCCCTGCCGGATCGTCCGGCTGCGCCGCATAGGCCATGCGCCGCACGCGGTCATAGCCGAGCCGCATTGTCAGCGTCCCCTCGGACGCATCCGGCTGCCCGCAGATCACGGCAAGATATTCCTTTTGAAATTTTCTCTCCCGAATCTGCTGCGACAAGATGGAGCTGGCCATGCGCGAGCGCGCGAATACCATCACGCCGCCCGCCGCCGCGTCCAGTCGGTGCACCGTGCGCACGCACGCGTGCGCATCGCCAAGCGCCTGACGCAAAAGCGCAGGCATCCCGCCCGGCTCGTCAACCGACACCACGCCTGCGGGCTTGAGACAGACCAGAATCCGGTTGTCCTGACAGAGAATGGTCATGCACGCCTCCCAGAATTTGCTGCGGCCAGCGGCGAAGATCCGCCAAAGGTCAAAGATGTGTATATTATACTTCTCCTGTCAACCACCCGCAAGAGCGTTTGTGCGCATTTTGCGCACCTTTGGCAATCTTCATGATTTTTATGCAAAAAAGCATACACCGTCAGGAAATTTGCGGAAACCTCTTAAGAATTCTTAAGTTCTGTGGAAAAACGGGCGATCTATGATACAATGTCTACGATAGGCATAATATGTGTACAAATCCGGGTTTATCCGGATAAGGAGGCAGAACATGGAACAGCCCGCTCTGATACTGGTCGTGGACGACGAGCCGGATATTCGCCGGATTATCCGTATTTTGCTGGAAAGCCGCCGGTATCTGGTGGCCGAAGCGCCAAACGGCCGGCTTGCGGTTGACTATGTGCGCGAGCACCCGAATGTGGATCTGGTGATGCTGGACATCATGATGCCAAGCCTTGACGGCGTATCCGCTGCGCGGCAGATCCGCGAGCTCACCGCCGCGCCGATTCTTTTCCTGACGGCCAAGACACAGGAGCGCGACAAGCTGGAAGCCTATACCGCGGGCGGCGACGACTATCTGGCAAAGCCGTTTTCTCATGGAGAGCTGATGATGAAAGTGGAGTCGCTGCTGCGGCGCTACCGCGTGTACAAGGGCAAGCCCGGCGGGCAAATACTTGATCAGGACATGGTGCTTGACGAGCAGAACCACCGCATCATCCGCGACGGCGTGAGCATTGAGCTGACCGAGACGGAATTTGAGATTCTGACGTTTCTGGCCGCGCAGCGCGGAAGTGTTGTATCGGTAGAGCGCATTTATGAAAACGTCTGGCATGAAAAGTATATGCCCTCGTCATCCAATACGGTCATGGTACATATTGTAAATCTGCGCAAAAAGTTGGAGGACGACCCGGCAAATCCGCGCCTGATCCGAACCGTCTGGGGAAAGGGGTATCAGTTTGACTAAGCCGCGCCGTTTCGTATCGCTTCACGTAAAGCTTCTGCTGCTCATGCTGGGCGGACTGCTTGCGGGTCTTGCGATGTATTTTCTGACCATCGCTGTGGGCGACTGGCTGATCAACACCTATTATCTCAGTGAGCAGTCTGTTCACTCGCGCAACATGGCGACAATCGAGGACTTTCAGTCGTATGTCACCGAGAACCATCTGTCCTCGCGCGACACCGACGCCATCGCCCGCTGGAGCATCAGCAAGCAGGATATCTACATTCTATTCTATAAGGATCGCCATCTGGCGCTGGAAGCCGGTTGGTGGGGCGTTGACGGAACGTCGTCGCTGGCCGACGATGAGCTGAATGATCTGTCGCCGTTTACGCTCTATCCGGTCAGCTTCCGCGACGGCGTATTTCAGGCCGTGATCTATGACTTTTCCGAGTCGCACCTTGGTACGCTCACCACAATTGTAGCCGTGGCGCTGGGCATCGGCGTGTTTGCGCTGGTGATTCTGCTGTACAACCGAAAGCTGACGCGCTCAATTGTGCTGGTGTCAAAGGAGATACAGGAGATTGGCCGCGGCAATCTGCAATTTCAGATGGTGGCGCACGGAAGCGACGAGCTTTCGCAGCTGGTTGTCAGCGTAGACTCCATGCGCCGCTCGCTCATCCGCAAGACGCAGGAGGAGCAGGAGGCGCTGGAAAAGAACAGTGAGCTGATTACCGCCATGTCGCACGACATTCGAAACCCGCTCACGGCGCTGATGGGCTATCTGGATCTTGCAAAGTCCGGACAGTTCCAGTCGTGCGACGAGCTGAACCAGTATATCACTGCCTCGTATGACAAGGCCGAGCAGATCCGCCATCTGACCGATGAGCTGTTCCGCTACTCGCTGGTGTTCGGCGGCAAGCCGCTTCCGCTGGAGATGGAGCGGTATGACGCGCTGATTTTATTTGAGCAGCTGCTGGGCGAGCAGTCGGCAGCGCTGAGCCAGACCGGCCTTGCGTTTCGCACCGACTTCCAGCCGCTGACCGGCCAGATCCGCGTGGATGTGACGTATCTCAAACGCGTGCTGGATAACCTGTTTGATAACCTCCGCAAATACGCCGAGCCGCAAAAGCCGGTTGTGCTGTCGCTGTTCGCGGAGGAGAACTGGCTGCATCTGAGCATTGAAAACGAGATTGCGCAGAAGCCCTCCGGTGTGGAGAGCAACAAGATCGGCCTGCGCACGTGTGAGCGCATCATGCAGCAGATGGGCGGCAATTTCCTGAAATTCCAGAGCGGCACGCATTTTACCGCTGAGCTGATGCTCCCGCTTTCCGTGCCGGAAGCGGAATCAGATGCGCAAAATATGCCGGATGGTGAAAGCAAACATTAAGCTTTCCTTAAATCTTTTAAATACCGCTTTTCATTTTTCCATTGACCTGATAAGATAGAGCCGAAAAAAGTTATATAAAACGATACACGCCGAGTGAAAGGAGAACGTCATGAAAACGAAGCGAATCATCGCAGCGCTTTTGGCGCTGTGTCTGCTGATGGGTGCGCTTGCCGGATGCAGCGGCAAAAATGCAGCCGACACGCCGGGCCAGAGCAGCGACAAGCAGCAGTCAACCACCACACCCAATGTCACACGTCAGGAGGCCAGCACGGTCTCGTCAAAATACGCCTACACCGCCACCTATATCGACCTGCCCGACAGCGTGGACTATGTCAACGCCTCGTGCGTGGCCGGTGATACGCTCTACTTCATCGCAAACGTCGTCAGCGGTCAGGAGACCTATACCGACGACGTAACCGGCGAGGCGTACAGCTATGACGCGTATACCGATACGCTGTTCAAGATGGATCTGGACACGCAGGAATGCACCACACTCACTGCCTACACCTCCGCCAACGGGCAGGAGGACGAGGATGGCTGGCAGGTCAACTCCTATATCCAGTCGATGACCGCCGCACCGGACGGCTCGGTGTGGCTGTGCATGCAGACCAACAAATACCGCTATAACCTGCCGGAAAATTTTGATGCGCAGAACGACGATCAGGGGAACTATTTTGAGGACGGCGGCTCAATCTACCGTCTGGTTCAGCTGGACGAGACCGGCGCACAGACAAAGGCAATTGATTTTGACACCAGCGCCATTCCCGAGCTGGACAATGAGAATGGCTTCTATGTGGACAGCGTGCTGATTGACTCCAACGGTTATATCTACGTTGGCAGCTGGCGCAATGTTTGCCTGCTTGACAAGGACGGCAATCTGCTGCACGTCTTTGACACCAGTGACAACGGCGGCGATCTTTCGCAGTACAGTGCAGACAAGGTCGGCATTGTGGTCTATTCGGACAGCGGGCGCGAACTGAAGCTTATCGACCCGGTAAAGCAGGACTTTGGCGAGACGATCAAGATCCCGCAAAACGCGTATGAGCTCTACCCCGGCGATGGCACGTATGACCTCTATTATAATTATAACGGTAAAATCTACGGCTACATTGCTCAGACCGACACATCGGACAAGCTGGTGGACTGGCTGGAATGCGACGTGAACAGCAACAACATCGACAGCTTCCAGGTTCTGCCCGACGGCCGCGTGTTCGCCGTGACGCGTGACTGGGACTCGGGCAACGGCAAAACGCAGATTCTGCTTCTGACCCGCACCGACGCCAGCGCGCAGCCGGATAAGACAATTCTCACGCTTGCGTGTATCTATCTGGACTATAACCTGCGCAGTCAGATTATCAAATTTAACCGCAGCAGCAATCAGTACCGCATCGTGGTCAAGGACTATTCCGAGTACATCACCGAGGATGAAAACGGCTATCAAAATGCGCTGACCAAGCTCAACACCGAAATTCTCTCCGGCTCGCTTCCCGATATGCTTGTCGGCAGCAGGCTGCCGATTGACCGCTACGCGTCCAAGGGCATGCTTGTTGACCTGTGGCAGTTTATCGACGCGGACGAGAGCATCTCGCGGGAGGATCTTATGACGCCGGTGCTCGACGCAATGAGCATCGACGGCAAGCTCTATTCCATTGCGTCCGGCTTCTCCATCGAGACGGCCGTCGGCATGGGCAAGGTTGTCGGCGAATACGACAACTGGACGCTGACCGAGGTCAGGGACGCAATGACGAAGCTTCAGCCGGATGCGACGATTTTCTCGGAGAGCGCAACAAAGTCGGACATTCTTTCGTCTTGTATTACGCGCAACATCTCCTCGTTCATCAACTGGGAGACAGGCGAA
>CAKTUT010000041.1 GCA_934621665.1 uncultured Oscillospiraceae bacterium
ACTTGAAGTAGCGCTCCAGCAGACCCTTGAGCGCCTTGCCGTGGCGGGCCTCGTCGCGGGCCATTTCATGGACGGTGTCGTGGATGGCGTCAAGGCCGTTCTTCTTGGCGCAGGCGGCCAGATCGAACTTGCCGGCGGTTGCGCCGAACTCGCAGTCAACGCGCCACTTGAGGTTGTCCTTGGTGGTGGCTTTCATGTTGGCTTCCAGATCGCTGCCCAGCATCTCGGCAAACTTTGCCGCGTGCTCAGCCTCTTCATAGGCAGCCTTTTCCCAGTACAGACCGACCTCAGGATAGCCCTCGCGATGCGCAACGCGCGCCATGCACAGGTACATGCCGACCTCGGAGCACTCGCCGTTGAAGTTGGCCATCAGCTGCTCGAAGATGTACTTCTTGTCCGCATCGGAGATGTCGGGGTTATTCTTGACGGTCTTGCCATAGACGCCAAACTCGTGCTCGGCGGCCAGCTTCAGCTCGCCCTTGACTTCCTCAAACATCGAGGCCGGTGCGTGGCAGACAGGGCAGCTTTCGGGAGCGGCTTCGCCCTCATAGATATAACCGCAGACTTTGCAAACGAATTTTTTCATGTTCTTTTCCTCCATACCATGTTTATCTGTTGTGTTTGTTATTTGAGATTTGCTTCTTTTTCTTTTTCCGCATTTGTTTCCTGCGCGGTGCAGGCGGGGCACAGGCCGTAATAGCTCAGCCGGTGACCGGTGATTTTGCAGTCCGAGAATTGCTCGGCCTGCCGGATGAACTCCGCTGGGAGCTCGGGCTTGTCCACGTCGATGACCGCGCCGCAGCCGGTGCACACGAGGTGTCCGTGCGGATCAACGCGCCCATCAAAGCGTTCAAGACCGTCAACCGTGCCAACCGACTCCACAATGCCTTCCTTCCGGAATATGGAAAGATTCCGGTAGACCGTCCCAAGGCTGAGATCCGGGATCTGGGGCTTGAGCTGGGCATAGATCCAGTCGGCTGACGGGTGACAGGTGGTACTGCGGACGCATTCCAAAATGGCATCGCGCTTACGGCTGTGTTTTCTGGTGACAGGCATTGCAGCTCCTTTCAAAACAAGAATAATTCTTATTACGGTTTTGATTATACACACTTCAACGCGATTTGTAAAGAGGTTTTTGAAAAAATTTTTCGGGTATCATTTATGATGTATATGCCTGCGCGGAAAGCGCGCAGATCAGCTGCGCCAGCGACTGACCGAACAGCTGCCCGGCGCGAACAGCCTCGGAGAGCGTATTGCCAGCCGCGCCGAACTCGGCAAGCAGCGAGCCGTGCGTCAGGTGCTGGTTAAAGCGCTCGGTGCGCAGGTCAAGATCACGGCAGAGCCCTGGCACGCTGCGATTCAGCAGCGCTTGCAGTTTCAGCGCATTTGCAAGGTTTTCCTGCCAGTCAGGATGCGTCAGACCGCCCTCGTCCGTCCCGACGACCAGCATGACCTGCGCCGCGTTCTCACCGTCCACATTGGCGGTGAATGCGGCCTGACTGCCGTCGGGCAGAAGCGCCGCGTCGCGGTGTACGTCCAGTACCATCTGAATGGACGGATACTGTGCAAGATAGGCTTCAATCGTCGCCTCCATGCGCGTATATGCGCCGTTATAGCTGGGATAGTCGTTGAGCGACGTTTCGTGGAGCGTTTCGATCCCGGCCTGCTCCAGCGCAGCGGTGATCTCGTCGCCCACGCGGATGACGGAATACGCCGCGTCGCCGGTGCGGTAGGGGTCGGACGCGTCGTATTCCAGTCCCAGCTCCGGCGTATACGCCTCGGAGGTGTGGGTGTGGACGATGAGCACCTTTGGACCGGGAAGAGAAAAATCAAGCGTAGATGCGCGCGTGAGCAGCGCCATCTTGTCCACGTCATAGGTGCAGCTGCCAGTGATGGAAATGCCGTCGGCCTCTGATGCGTCAAATGTGAGCGGCGCGGTGAAAGTAGTTTTATCTGCGCTGTCCGCCTCTGGCGCGGGATACGCGTCATAGATTACCGGCAGGTTGCGCACCGCGGGCACAGACGTCTCGTCCGCGTTTTCTTCCTTACTATATTGTACATCCGGCGGCGCAAAAAGGTGCGCAGCCAGCGCCTGCGCCCGCGCGTCAACGCCGGTGGCAATCAGCAGGCGGATTAAGATGGAAAATACCAGCATGGCGGTACAAAAATCAGATCGCTTTCGTTCATTCATGGCGCACCCTCCTGTACGTATCCTATGCGCGGCGGGAGAGAAACAGAACCAAAGAATTTTTGCTTTTTCCGCGCGCGTTGTATTGAATTTGCGCACCGATTCGTATATAATGTCTATAATTATCAGGCTGTGGAGGTGCACGTGCGCCTGCGGCACTGGAGCGGAGGTGCACGGTTGAGTCAGGTTCTTTCTGTGGTTTCCGGCAAGGGCGGCACGGGGAAAACCTCGATCTGCGCCGGCGTTGCGTGCTGTCTTGCACAGCAGGGGATGCGCGTTTTGTGCATGGATCTGGATGTGGGGCTTCGCAACCTTGATATTTCGCTTGGCATGAGCACCGAGCCGGTGCTGCCGTTTACGTCGGTGATGCGCGGCGAGTATGGCCTTGAGCGGGCGGCGGCGCATCCGTCGATTACAGGGCTGTATCTTCTGACCGCGCCGGTCACGGAGACAGCGGAGTCGCTGGAGCAGGAATCAGACGCATTCGGTGCGCTGATTGCGCAGGCCTCGGCAGTATTTGACTGGATTTTGCTGGATGCGCCGGCCGGAATCGGCGCGGGCTTCCGGCTGGCCACACGCTATGCAACGCAGACGATGGTCGTCTCGGGCGCTGACCCGGCGTCGCTGCGCGACGCGGCGCGGGCAACCGATGTGCTGCTGTATGAGCACCCGATTGAAGCGCGGCTGGCCGTCAACCGGATCAGCACAAAGCTGTTTTCCCGGATGCAGGCAACCGTCGATGATGTGATGGACGGGGTGGGATTGCCGCTGATCGGCATTGTCCCGGAGGACAGCAGCGTTACGCTGGCCGCTGCGGCCGGTGTGCCGCTGGTCAGCTTTACCGCGCGCGGCGCGTCACGCGCCTGCCGCAACATTGCCTACCGGCTGTGCGAAAAGAAAACGCCGCTGATGCGGCTGTAATACATTAAAAATCCGAACCTTTGAGTGCATTTGAAAGGAGCTGGATCCATGAATATCACGCTTATGGCGCATGACAAAAAGAAAGAACTGATGGTACAGTTCTGTACCGCATACAAGAGCATTCTGGCAAAGCACAACCTGTCTGCTACGGCGGCCACCGGCCGTCTGGTTTCTGACGCGACGGGACTGCCCGTGTCGCTGTTCCTGTCAAAAAGTCAGGGTGGCCACCAGCAGATTGATGCGCGGATTGCATACAACGAAATTGATCTGGTGATCATGTTCTCCGACCCCAACGACAACGACCCGTGGGAGGATCAGCGTCTGATGCGGACGCTTCACCTGTGCGACACATATAACGTCCCGTGCGCAACAAACCTTGCCTCGGCGGAGATGCTGATTCTGGGCTTGCAGCGCGGCGATCTTGACTGGCGTATGATGATCCGCTCGAAAAAGAGTGTGAGATAAGGATAAAAATGACCGGCGCTTGCGCCGGGATGACCGTGACGCGGAAGCAGTACCGCGTTTGTACCGGGCAGAGAGGAGACCATTTGGCTGCAAGGTCTCTGCGGTGCAGCGCGTGAAGGACATCCGCCGAGTCTGCGTATAAGGCGTACTGCGCCGAAATCGCCGGAGCATCCGCCGCCGGAATGTGCGGAATAAGGGAGGGTGCAGCCCTCTGAACAGGGGTGGCACCACGAAGCAAATGCTCTCGTCCCTTGATAAGGGATGAGAGTATTTTTTTGCAGCGAGACTGTAAAATCCTTTGCGAGCGTTTGTAGGGGGCAGACGATGCTGACCGTTTGGGTTTGCGATTGTTGCCGCCCCCGCAATAGGAATTGGAAATTTTATCCACGTAAAAAATGAACATCAACAGAGAGGAATATAGATTATGGAAAAAATCAGACCACACACGCTTTCCGGCTTTATGGAACTGCTGCCTGCGCAGCAGACGCGCATGGAAGCCATGATGGAGATCCTCAGAACCACCTACAGCCTCTACGGCTTTACGCCGCTGGATACGCCGGCCATTGAGGCGGCGGATGTACTGCTGGCAAAAGGCGGCGGTGAGACGGAAAAGCAGATTTACCGTTTTCAGAAAGGCGACAGTGATCTTGCTCTGCGCTTTGATCTGACCGTGCCGCTGGCAAAATACGTGGCGCTGCACTATAATGAGCTGTCGTTCCCATTCCGCCGCTATCAGATCGGCAAGGTTTACCGCGGTGAGCGCGCGCAGCGCGGCCGCTTCCGCGAATTTTATCAGGCGGACATCGACGTGATCGGCGACGGTAAGCTTGACATTGCAAACGAGGCGGAAATTCCGTCGATTATCTACCGCACGTTTACGAAAATGGGACTCAAGCGCTTCCAGATCCGTGTAAACAACCGCAAGATTCTCAATGGCTTTTACGATATGCTGGGTCTGCGTGCCGCTTCAGGCGAGATTATGCGCACGGTGGATAAGCTGGATAAGATCGGTGCGGAAAAGGTAGGCGAGATTTTGCGCGATGACTGCGGCCTGACGGACGCGGCATCGGACGAGATTCTGCGTTTTATTGCCATCCGCGGTACAAACGCCGAGGTGCTCGCGGCGCTGGAGGGCTATCGCGGCCGGAACGAAACATTTGACCTTGGCCTGGACGAGCTGAGCACAGTTGTGCGCTATCTTGGCGCGTTCGGCGTGCCGGAAGAGAACTTTGCCGTGGATCTGACGATTGCGCGCGGCCTTGACTATTACACCGGCACGGTGTATGAGACCACGCTGCTTGACCATCCCGAAATCGGCTCGGTCTGCTCGGGCGGCCGGTATGACTCGTTGGCGGAGTATTACACCGACCGCGCGCTTCCGGGTGTGGGTATTTCCATCGGTCTGACGCGGCTGTTCTATGTGTTGGGTGAGCAGGGACTTTTGAACCCGGCGTGCCCCAGCGCACCGGCAGACGTTCTGATTTTGCCAATGACCGACGATCTGACGTGCGCCGTGCAGGCGGCGACCGGTCTGCGCGAGGCGGGCATCCGCACGCAGCTGTACTGTGAGCAGAAGAAGTTCAAGGCGAAGATTCAGTACGCCGACAAGCTGGCAATTCCGTATGTCATCTTTTTGGGTGAGGACGAGATTGCCGCCGGTGCGGCCACAGTCAAGCGTCTTGCCACCGGCGAGCAGGTCTCTGTCCCCATGGCAGAGCTTCCGGCGTTTATCCGAAAAGGTCTTTCCGAAAACGGCGAACAGCCGGTTATTCTGGAGAAATAAACAGGTTAATCTGTAAATTCAATTCATAAACCATAGAAAGAGGGAATTATTTATGACACAATCCCGTACCCATACCTGCGGCGCGCTGCGTCTTTCCGACGCGGGCAAGCGCGTGACGCTGTGCGGCTGGATGGAAAACGTCCGTGTGGTTGGCAGCAACTTTGCCTTTGTCGTTTTGCGCGACTTCTACGGCACGACGCAGGTGGTTGTTGAGACCGAGGAGATGATGAACGTCGTCAAATCGCTTAACAAGGAGTCCACCATTCAGGTCACAGGCACGGTTCGCGAGCGCGCCAGTAAGAACCCGAAGCTGGCCACCGGCGAAATTGAGGTCGTGCCAGAGCAGATTGTGGTGCTCGGCAAGTGCATCTACAACGAGCTGCCGTTTGAAATTAACCGCAGCCGCGACGCCGACGAGACGCAGCGTTTGAAGTACCGCTATCTTGACCTGCGCAACCCCGCCGTCAAGAACAACATCATCCTGCGCTGCAACGTCATCGCCGCGCTGCGCAAGGCGATGATGGAGCATGATTTCCTGGAAATCACCACCCCAATTCTGACTGCGTCCAGCCCCGAGGGCGCGCGTGACTATCTTGTCCCCGCCAGAAAGCACCCTGGCAAGTTCTATGCGCTGCCGCAGGCACCGCAGCAGTTCAAGCAGCTGCTGATGACCTCGGGCTTTGATCGCTATTTCCAGATTGCGCCCTGCTTCCGCGATGAGGACGCGCGCGGCGACCGCAGCCCCGGCGAGTTCTATCAGCTGGATATGGAGATGGCATTTGCGTCGCAGGACGATGTGTTTGCCGTTTTGGAGGATGTGCTGCCCCCGATTTTTGCGAAGTTCGGCAAGTATAACGTCGCGTCCAAGCCGCCGTTCCGCCGCATCGGCTATGTTGAGGCGATGGAGACGTATGGCTCGGATAAGCCAGACCTGCGCATCGACCTGACGTGTAAGAATATTTCCGATCTGTTCACGGAATCGGAGTTTGAGCCGTTCAAGGGTCAGACGGTCAAGGCTGTGCCGGTTTCCGACTGCCAGCTGACAAGAAAGCAGATTGAAAAGCTCCTGACCGACTGCGAGGTGCAGTCCGGCAGCAAGGGCTACTGGTTCAAGATGGACGAAAACGGCGAGCTGGCCGGCGGCGTTGCAAAGTTTGTGCAGGGCTGCAAGGACGAACTGGCTGCACGGCTGGGACTCAAGCCCCACACGCTGGTGGTGCTGGCGGCCGGCGCAGCGGCCACAAAGATGACCGGCGTCCTGATTAAGACGTTCGGTGCAAACGTGCCGGGTCACATGGATAAGGAACGCTACGAGTTCTGCTGGATTGTTGACTTCCCGATGTATGAGATCGGCGACGAGTCGGGTGAACTGGAATTCTGCCACAACCCGTTCTCGATGCCCGGCGGCGGTGCGGAGACGCTGGAGAAAGCCATCCGCGGCGAGATTGACCCGCTGACCATCACGGCGCAGCAGTATGATCTGGTCTGCAACGGCGTGGAGCTTTCGTCCGGTGCTGTCCGGAATCACGATCCTGAGATCATGATCAAGGCATTTGAACTGGTAAGACTTGGCGAGGACGATGTAAAGAGCAAATTCCCGGCCATGTACAACGCGTTCTGCTATGGCGCACCTCCCCATGCGGGTATTGCGCCGGGTGTTGACCGCATGGTTATGCTGCTGGCGGGCGAGGACTCCATCCGCGAGATCATCCCGTTCCCGATGAACAAGAACGCGCAGGATATCCTGATGGGCGCTCCGTCGGAGGTCACGCAGAAGCAGCTGGATGAGCTGCATATTCAGATTACGGCAAAAGAAGAGTAAAAATACGCAAAGCCCTGCTCACTGAGCAGGGCTTTGCTGTTGTACCAGATTTTCACCTGACTACCATTCAAGCAGTGACACCGCAGCCGTGCATTCGTCAGATGGTTTCCGGTAAAAACACAGGTGCGTTCTGTTTTTATGGAGCGGTAAATGTATTCAGAGTGTTTCCAAACGTTTCTGCAACGTAAATTTTTGTTTCCGTATTGTCATTTTTGCATCACGCACACAAGATATAGTAATGAATCGGTGATTTTCTACTATATGCAACCATATGTGCAAAAAATTGCCGAAAATTCTTAAAATCATCTTAAGATAGTTGCATTTTTTTTGATTTATGGTAAACTGTTTCACGAAGCAAAAGTTACAAAAGTTAAAAATTTATGTAAACACTTTGGAAGAGAGGTACATAATTATGAAGAAAACACTCAGCAGATTGCTCTGCGCCCTTCTGGTCGCAGCCATGGTCTGCGCCATGGTTCCGGCCGTGGCGGCGGCCGACATTGGCTCGATCAGCAGCCCGACCGTTATGTACGTCGGCGACACACTGTCGATTGGCTGTCAGACACCCGGCCACGACCGTTCGTGCACCGTAAAGTACACAACGTCGATTCTGGGCGATACCACCGCACAGAATTCCTCGTCTTGCAGTTATCTTTCCTACAGCACCAGCACCAGAAAGCTGACTGCAAACTACCCCACCATCAAGCAGACGTCCTACAGCAATGAATTTGGTTATGTCAAGGTAGTTGCAACGTGCTCCGCCTCCGGCTGCACCGATGCAAACAAAGAACAGACCGCTTATATCCGCGTCTACTCCAAGGCCAGCGATATCATGCTGCGCAACAACAACGCAACGATCACCGGCGACTCGATCACCATCACCAAGGGCAGCACCGTGTCTCTCGACTACATTGTCCTGAGTACCGGCAGCAAAACCAACAACACCATCCCCAACACCACTGCCTGTCAGGATGCGGTGAGCGTCTCCTCGTATTCAAGCGTTGTTAGCGCGACGGCCAACACTGACTCCAGGACAATCTCTGTCACCGGCAGCGAGGTTGGCATCGGCCAGATCGTTGTCACTGCCGACGGCAGCACGACGCACGCAAAGTCCCGCACGCTGACGGTGAACGTTATCGACGGCGACATTCTCCAGATCAAGAAGAACAACACCGTTGTTGCGCAGACCGGCGACGACCCCATCAAGGGCGAGACGTTTACGCTGAGCACCAACGCCAACAGCAACAAATTCATCCTGACCGGCTCTGTCCAGCGTCCGCTCGGCGATACCACCGCCATCACGTGGACGTCCTCCAAGAGCTCTGTTGCCTCTGTCCTGCCGTCCAGGACGACTGACAGCGTGGAGGTTCAGATCCTTTCTACCGGTGAGGCAACCATTACCGCCAGCTATTACGGCAAGAGCGCAAGCTATAAGATCAAGGTTATCAACGCCGTAACTGCGGTTGCGATTGTTGACAGCAATGACAAGGCCATCAAGGATCAGGAGCTGACTGGCAATCTGGTTGTCAAGGCCAAGACCACTCCGGACGACGCAGAATCCGCAAAGCAGGTTCAGTGGACGTCCTCCAACAAGGAAGTTGCTACGTTTGCCGGCGCAACGGATTCTGATGGCGTCAAGGCTACCGGCAGCACTGTTACCATCCAGAAAGCTGGGGGCGCAGGCACGGCTACCATTACCGCAAGCATCAACGGCAAATCCGCTTCCTTTACGGTTACTGTTCCCACCCAGTCCACCAAGCGTGATATCGGCAGCCCCGCGGGTAACTTTGAATATACCGTCCGCAACGGCAACGCAACCGAAATCACCGCGCGCATGAACGACAAGTACACCGAGTACCCTGCGCATCTGTGGGATACCAAGGCAAAGAAAGATTCCAACACGCTTGTCAATGTTCCCGTCACGTGGGACTACACCTCTAACATCAACACCAAGGCAAAGACCGCAACGGTTGTCGGACACTTCCTGGATGCCGACCGCGACGGCGTGTACAGCTATACCTATCACAGCGGCAGAAGTGTGGAAGCAACCGTCAACCTGACCGACGACGCTGTCGTCTCCAAGCTGACCGTTACCGGCGACAAGACCACCGCTGTTGCGAGCAATGTCATCAACCTGACCGCAGCCGCAACCGTTGAGCCGTCCGATGCTTCCGTCTCCTATCAGTGGTATGTCAACGGCAAGGCCATCTCCGGCGCGACTGCCAGGACTGCCAAGTACACCATTCCTGAAGCTTCCGTTGACAGCGCAACCGAATACAAGTTCACCTGTCTTGTCACCGCTTCCAAGAACGGCAAGAGCTCTTCTACTGAGTCGCAGCCCTTTACCGTCACCGTTTCCCGCGACTACACCGTCAGCGTTACGGTGAACGACGCCAAGGCTACCTACACCGTCGGCGAAAAGCCCAAGGCAACTGCAACCCTGTACTATAGGAACAACGCTGTTTCCGGCACGTCCTTTACCTGGACGCTGCTTGACAACACCAAGGGCAACACCCTGAGCAACGATCTTGCTACCATCTCCGGCAGCGGCAACAGTGCAACCATCACCACCAAGGGCGCAGCCGCCGCGGCAGGCGACAAGGTTCTGGTTCAGGCCTCCGTCAGCTACAACGGCTATACGTTCTCCGGTACGGCGACCATCACCGTGAACCCGGCCTCCGCCAAGGACGTGAAGATGTCCGTCGGCACGGGCAGCACCATCAAGGGCTCTGCCATCACCAGCGCGGTGAATACGGCCATCAACAACACCGATCTGAGCGTCTCCTACATCGTGTTCGGCACGCCGAACGGCGGCAGCCTCTACACCAGCTCCACGGCGAAGACCGTACTTGGCACGGCGGCCTGCTATGTCAGCGCCACCGGCAGCCAGCAGAAGCTGAACAACGTTTACTTCGTCCCGTCCGCTACCGCAACCGCACCCTCCGTCACCTATTCGGCGTATAACGCCAAGGGCGGCGTGATTGCCACCGGCAAGGTCACGTTTGACACCACCGAGGTCAGCGGCACGAACATCTATTCCAAGGGCACGGACTTCAAGACCGCTGGTCTTGTTGAATCGCTCGCTCCGGCCAACGTCTCTACCAGCACCTATGTTGTCTTTGGCAACGTAAAGGGCGGCGAGCTGTACTACAACTACAAGTCCTTTACCAGCAAGACCGCTGTTGGCGCAACCGACAAGTTCTACTTCTCCGGCTCTGACAAGCAGCTGGCTGACGTGTACTTCGTCCCTGCCGCCGATACCTACACCGCTACCATCGAGTATTCGATCTTCAACGGCTCCGGCTCTGCGGCAGTCACCGACACCATCACCTTTACCACGGTCAAGCAGAACAGCTCCCGCTCGTTCAATGACGTGACGAACGCCAACGTCGGCTCGTGGGCATCCAATGCGGTTGACTTCATGTCGGCAAACGCACTGGTTGGCGGCACCGGCACCAGCAAGTTCAGCCCCATGGACAAGATGACCCGCGCGATGCTGGTTACGGTTCTCTACCGTGCAGCTGGCTCGCCCAGCGTCACCGGCCTTGCAAATCCGTTTACGGATGTGGCAAAGAACCAGTATTATTACAATGCGGTTCTGTGGGCCTACAGCAAGGGCGTTGTCACCGGCAACTCTGCCACCACCTTTAATCCCAACGGCAACATTTCTCGTCAGGATATCGCTGCGATCCTCTATCGCTATGCCGGCAGCCCCGCTGCAACCGGCAGCGTGACCAGCTTTACTGACAACGCAAAAATCAGCTCTTATGCCCTTACTGCAATGAAATGGGCAGTCGGCAGCGGCTACATCGGCGGCTCCGGCAATAAGCTGAACCCCACTGGACAGGCTACCCGTGCTGAAGTCGCGGTTATGCTGCATCGCTTCTTAACGAAGTGATCTCTCTTCCAAAATGCCGCCCCGAAAGGGGCGGCATTTGGCGTGCTTGTCAAAAAGGTATTTTTGACAAGCGCTCAAACGGAAAACGAGTTTTCCGTTTGAAAAGAGTGCACAATGCAAGTGTGTTTTGCCTGACGTACACGCCGCCGGGCAAAACAAATTAACATTTTATTCCGCCGTGCGCGGCGGAACGCTACGAGGTTTTTGACAGAATGGAAAGCCTCCGCCCGGAGGGGCGGAGGCTTCCTGCGTATTTTTTCTTGACGCTCCCGTCAAACGATGATAGAATAGTCCCGCAATCAGCCGGTGTGGTGGAATGGTAGACACAAGGGACTTAAAATCCCTCGGTGGTAACACTGTACGGGTTCGAG
>CAKTUT010000042.1 GCA_934621665.1 uncultured Oscillospiraceae bacterium
TTGACGCGTCACGCGAGGAACATAGGGCTATGCCCGCATATGAAGAACCCCCGGTTTTACCGGGGGGTTCCTTTTTCTGTTCAATTCTGTAAAGAATTAGCCCTGTGCTTTCATGCGAGCGAAGCAGTCGCTGCAATAGACGGGTCTGTCAGACTTCGGCTCAAACGGAACACGAGCTTCGCCGCCGCAGGCAGCGCAGGTTGCGGTGAAGTACTCTCTGGGACCACGAGCGGAGTTCTTGCGAGCGTCGCGGCATTCCTTGCAGCGCTGCGGCTCGTTCTGGAAGCCACGCTCTGCATAGAATTCCTGCTCACCGGCAGTAAAAACGAATTCCTTGCCGCATTCCTTGCAGACTAAAGTTTTGTCTTCGTACATTGATGTTACCTCTCTTTGGCATAAATAGTGGTTTGCCCTGAGAATTGCGGCTCACGCTCGTAGTTACAGGGACAATCTATGCGATCAGCCTTACGCTGCATTCGCCGGGAAGCGCCTTGAATCCTGCTGGCTTTGCGCATCACTAAGTACACGAAAGAGACCATACACGGAAATCAGTCATCCAACTGGAAACAGAATACGGGGGCGCTATTTGTTTTACCCGCATTCTCTGCCTGTAATTGCCATTATAACAAAGAAAACGGATTTGTCAATAGTAAATAAATATCTTTTTGCATGCACGTTAATTTTTGTAAATTTTCGACGTTGTTCGCCAACCATCCAAAATATGCCGTCCGTTATTAAAAGCGCAGCTGCTCAGGCGTGTCGCCGTCCTGCCGGTTCTTGTTCTCCATATGCAGATGATCATACGCCAGCTGCGTCACGCAGCGGCCGCGCGGCGTGCGCGTCAAAAAGCCGATCTGCATCAGATACGGCTCATACACGTCTTCCAGCGTCACAGCCTCCTCGCCGATCGTTGCTGCCAGCGTCTCAAGTCCGACAGGACCGCCGCCATAGTGTGTGATGATTGACCGGAGCATCCGCCGGTCGATGGCGTCAAGGCCGAGCCGGTCAACCTCCAGCTGCCCCAGCGCGTGGTCTGCCGCCTCGCGCGTGATGACACCGTCGTGGTAGATCTGCGCAAAATCGCGCACGCGGCGCAAAAGCCGGTTTGCGATACGCGGCGTACCACGCGAGCGCGCGGCAATCTCGCCCGCACCGTCCGGGTCAATGTCGATGCCCAAAAGCGCTGCTGAGCGCGTCACAATACGAGACAGCTCTTCCTTTGTATAAAGCTCCAGCCGCAGCTGCACGCCGAAGCGGTCGCGCAGCGGGCTTGTCAGCTGGCCTGCGCGCGTTGTTGCGCCGATGAGCGTAAAGCGCGGCAGATCAAGCCGGATGGAGTTTGCCGATGGACCTTTGCCAATGATGATATCAATGGCATAGTCCTCCATCGCCGGATAGAGAATCTCCTCCACCGCGCGGTTCAGCCGGTGAATTTCGTCGATAAACAGGATATCGCCCGGAGCAAGGTTTGTCAGCAGCGCCGCAAGATCGCCCGCTTTTTCGATGGCAGGGCCTGACGTTACGCGGATGCCTGCACCCATCTCGTTTGCAATAACGCCTGCAAGCGTCGTTTTGCCAAGTCCCGGCGGGCCGTAGAGCAGCACATGGTCAAGCGGCTCATTGCGCCGCCGGGCCGCCTCGATATATACGGCCAGATTACCTTTTGCCTTTTCCTGTCCGGTGTAGTCGGCAAGCGTTTTGGGGCGCAGACTGACTTCGCCCTCATCGGCGGGCGTCAGACTGGTCGTCACAATCGGCGCTTCATATTCCTGCGAAAAATCAAGACTCATTTCGCATCCTCCCGCTTATTTCATCACCATCGCGCGCAGCGCCTGACGGACGATCTCCTCCACCGCCATGCTCTCAACGTTCAAGCCCTTAAGCGCCGCGCCGATCTCCGCCTGCGAATAGCCAAGGCTTGCCAGCGCGGCCGTCGCCTCAGCGGTTTTGCTGCCGTGGACGGATGCTGCGCCAGATATCTGCGCGCTGCTGCTGATTTCCAGCTGCTGTGCGCCAAGCTTGTCCCGAAGCTCCAATAAAATGCGCTGCGCCATCTTCTTGCCAACACCCTGCGCCATGGTCAGCGTTTTTTCGTCCTGCGTCATTACCGCCAGCGTCAGCTGGTCAGGCGAGACAACCGACAAAATCGCCAGCGCAGCCTTTGGGCCTACGCCGCTGACGCTCAGCAGCATCTCAAAGCAGCCGAGCTCCTCGCGCGTGGAGAAGCCAAAAATATCAAATGCGTCCTCGCGGATGTTGCAGTGGGTAAACAGCTTTGCGCTTTTTCCCGCATGAAGCGAGGCAAGCGTATAGTTGGAGGTAAAGCACTTATACCCCACGCCGGCGCAGTCAATGACCGCGACGCCTGCGTCCATCAGCGCTACCGTGCCGCTGAGATAATAAAACATAGTCTGTCCTCCCGTCAGCGCTGCCGGTTCAGCAGCGACGTTGCGCTCCGCGCGTGACACAGCGCAATGGCAATTGCGTCCGCCGCGTCGTCTGGCCGCGCCACCTTTTCCATCTTCAAAATCCGGCGCGTCATGTCCATAACCTGATGCTTTTCCGCACTGCCATAGCCCACAACCGCCTGTTTGACCTGATTTGGCGTGTACTCATACAGCGGTACGCCCGATTTCGCAATCGCCAGCAAAATTACGCCCCGACCGTGGCTCACGCCGATGCCGGTTGTCACGTTGTGACCCCAGAACAACTCCTCCACCGCCACTGCGTCGGGCGTTACTGTCTGTAAAAGCTGCACTGTGTCGTCATAGAGCATTTCCAGCCGCTGTGGAAACGAAAGCGTGGTCGGTGTTGTGATCGTGCCGTAATTCAAAAGCCGCTGGTTGCCGCGCTCACTCTGCAAGACGCCAAAGCCGGTTGTGGCGTAGCCGGGGTCAATTCCAAGAATAATCATTGCTGCGCCCGCTCACACGCCATAGAACATCATCCAGTAGCACGTGCCAAGGAAAGCAAAAACTACAATCACCGCCAGAATCCACGCCAGCACAATCTGACTCTTTGGCCGCGGCGTATATTCCTTTTTTTCCGGCTCGGAAGCGTGGGCACTCGTATGTTCCAGTTGTTCGGTTGTACGGTATTCGTCCATGGTTTACACCTCATTCTCCGGCATAGAACCGAATTGCCTTTTGCTCAGTATATCACACATTTGTGCGAATGAACAGCAAAACTTTCTCTCCAACCGCCGTGTATAATTTTCCCCCTTGCGGCAAAAGCTAGGGTGTATTCTTCCAACTCCCAACGCACCCGGACAGCGGGCCTTTTTGCGGTGTACCGCGCCAGTTTTCCTTGAAATACGCCAGTATTCCTGCGGAAAAATGTCTTGCTCAACGCAAAATCCCTCGCTGCCGGTCACATCATGCGTTTTCAGATACACCCTAGGAAAAATCCGGCGTTGCCGTAACAGGAGGCACTTTCTTTGCTCATTTCATTCATCCGCGCTGTTATTTTATATCTGGCGCTGATTCTGGTCATCCGCATGATGGGAAAGCGTCAGCTTGGCCAGCTGGAGCCGACAGAATTTGTCGTTGCGATTCTGATTGCAGATCTCGCCTCTGTTCCGATGCAAAACGAGGGTATCCCGCTGCTGTCTGGGCTTGTCCCGATTCTCGTTGTGCTGGCAATTGAGCTGATCTTGTCAGTTCTGGTCTATTCCAGCATCGGCGCACGCCACTTTCTCTGCGGCAAGCCGGTTATTCTGGTGGAAAACGGGAAGCTTTTGCAGCAGAACATGAAAAAGACGCGCATCAATCCCGACGAGCTGTCAGAATACCTCCGTCTGGAGGGAATCACGGATATCGCCACCGTCAAATACGCCATTTTGGAGACGAGTGGCGCGCTCAGCGTCCTGCCCGACCCGCGCTATGCCCCCGCCAGCGCCAAGGATGCCGGCGTAAAAACCGAGCCGCTCCAGCTGCCGTTTACCATCATCAGCGGCGGCCGGCTGCTGGAGGAAAACCTCCGCCGCTCCGGCCATACGCGCGCGTGGGTTATGGAGCAGCTGAAAAGCCACAACTGCGCCATTGCCGACGTATTTCTCATGAATGCCGAGCCGTCGGGCAGGCTCTATCTTTCCATCCGGGGGGATGCAAAATGAAGCACGTCGCCATCGCCGTATCTATCCTTGCTGTGCTGCTTTGCCTGTGCATTCTGGCAAGCGCTTATGTCCGTAACCGCGCCGCTGAGACGATTGCGCCCGTTCTGCGCGCGCAGGCGCTTGCCGCACAGGAGAATTACATCGCTGCTGCCGGGGAAATTCTGCAAGCCAAAACCATCTGGCATGATGCCGAAGCATGGCTTGAGATTCTGCTGCCGCACGACGAGGCGGACGAGGCAAGCCGCGTTCTCGCCTCGCTCTATGAATACGCCCGAGTGGAGGACACCGACGATTTTTCCGCGGCCAGCGCTGAGCTTGTGTTTCTGCTGGAGCACATCCGGCAGATGCAGCTGCCCACGCTGCAGAATATTTTATAGTCTGTCCCATGCCCCGCCGCGCATATGAAAACGCCGCACTTCCGGCAGTTTTGACGCGCGTCGGGGCGTTTTTCCGCAATTCGTCAGATTTTTCAGAAACCTCTTGTGTTCTGCCCATGCCGGGTGTATATTATAAATAGAAAATTGCGGAAATCCGCAAAACTGGAGGTTATACATATGTTTACGAAACTGCTTGACGCGCTGAAAGCAACGCGCCGCACCATCGTCTTTACCGAAGGCCCTGACGCCCGTATTCTGGAAGCCACCGACCGCCTGCTCAAGGAGGATCTGATGGACGTGATTCTGATCGGCAACGAGGCCGAGGTCAAGTCCGCTGCGGAAAAGGGCAACTTCTGCATCTGCAAGGCTACCATCATCGACCCCGCCACCTACGCGGGTATGGATGAGATGGTTGCAAAGATGGTTGAGCTTCGCAAGGGCAAGATGACTGAGGACGAGTGCCGCGCGGCGCTGGCCAAGGGCAACTACTTCGGCACGATGCTTGTCAAGATGGGCAAGGCTGACGCACTGCTCGGCGGCGCTACCTACTCCACCGCCGATACCGTCCGTCCGGCGCTTCAGCTGGTCAAGACGCGCAAGGGCGCGCATCTGGTTTCCTCTTCGTTCATCCTGTTCCGCAAGGACAAGGACGGCAACGACGAGAAGTACTGCATGGGCGACTGCGCCATCAACATCGACTATCCCGATACGCTCGACAAGACGACCGGCGAGGTTGTTTTCTCCGGCGCGCAGAAGCTGGCTGAGGTTGCCGTTGAGTCCGCACGCACTGCTGCGTTCTTCGGCATTGACCCCAAGGTCGCGCTGCTTTCGTTCTCCACCAAGGGCAGCGGCAAGGGCGGCACAGTCAAGCTGAGCCACGACGCTACCATTGAAGCACAGAAGCTCGCGCCCGAGCTTGCCATCGACGGCGAGATGCAGTTTGACGCGGCGGTTTCCCCTGTCGTCGGTCAGCTGAAGTTCCCCGGCTCCAAGGTTGCGGGCTATGCCAACACGTTCATCTTCCCGTGCATCGAGGCCGGCAACATCGGTTATAAGATTGCACAGCGTCTTGGCGGCTTTGAGGCCTACGGCCCGATCCTGCAGGGCCTGAATGCGCCCATCAACGACCTGTCCCGCGGCTGCAATGCCGACGAGGTCTATAAGATGGCCATCATCACCGCGGGCATGGCATAATCGAAGCAGCCGGACGGGCATCTGTTCGCGTTACGCTTCATGGTCACGCACGCGACCGCGCAAAAATTTCGTGGGGATGCCGCAGCGCGGCATCCCCAATTTTCTGATTTCTGGAGTATTTTTTATGAAATGGAGTAAATATCTGGGCGACCGGACATTCTGGCACGTGACGTTGGCGCTGGCCATCCCGGTTGCGCTGCAAAACGTGTTGACAAGTTCGTTCCAGCTTGTCGATACGATGATGGTCTCGCGCCTTGGAGACGTGACGCTCTCAGCTGTCGGCATGGCTGCGCAGTGGGGCTGGCTGTGCACGCTGCTGGGCTTTGGCCTGTCTTCCGGCATGAGCGTTTTTATCTCGCAGTACTGGGGCATCAAGGATCTAAAGGGCATCCGCCGGGTGCTCGGCATGGGCACGCTGTCGGCGCTGGTGCTGACCACGCTTTTTCTGCTGGTGGCGCGTCTTGCCCCGCGCTGGGTCATCGGGCTGTTCAATCAAGACCCGGGCGTTATCGCCGCCGGATGCGAATATCTGTCGATCGTCTGCTTCTCCTATCCTGCGGTTGCGCTGACAAATGTCTTTTGCACCATCCTGCGCAACACCGAACACGTCAAGCTTCCACTCTATGTCTCGGTTGTCACTACGATCGCGAACGCATTTCTGGACTATGGCCTGATTTTCGGCGCGTTCGGCCTGCCCGCCATGGGAATTGCCGGTGCGGCACTTGCCACGTGCATCACCTCATGGCTTGGACCGGTTTTGCTGCTGGTGTTCTCGGCGTTTAAAAAGAATCTGCTGCTCGGTCCGATTCGGGAATTGATTTCGTTCCGTCTGCGCGACCTTGGCTTTTTCTTCAGCCGCGCGCTGCCGGTCATGTTCAACGAGGGAATGTGGGCGCTTGGTATGCTGCTGCTCAACACGGTCTACGCGAACATGGGCTATGAATACTACGCCGGCATGACGATTTTTAAGACGTTCTCCGAGCTTGCGTTTTCGTTTTACGTTGGCCTTGGCAGCTCTTGCGTCATCATGGTCGGAAAGTCCATCGGTCAGGGCAAAATCCAGCGCGGCGTCAGCGACGCCATTCGCTTTTCCGTGCTGCTTCCGCTGGCGGGGCTTCTGGTCGGCGGGCTGACGATTTTGCTGCGCAATCCGCTCATCTCCATCTTTGCAGCCGGCAGCAACCTCTCTCAGCTGACGCTCGACACGGCGGTGGCCGTGACGGTGTTCTGCTCGCTTGAGGTCTGCTTCCGCAATGTGGCGTACGTGCAGGTCGTCGGCGTGTTCCGCTCCGGCGGCGATACGCTCACGGGCATGGCGCTGGATCTGATCGGCATCTGGCTGGTTGCCATCCCGCTGGCGCTGCTGGCGGCGAACGTATGGCACTGGCCGTTCCTTGCCGTCGTTATGATTGCCTATCTCGGTGAAGATATTCCAAAGACAATTTTGTGCCTTTGCCACTTCCACAGCATGAAGTGGCTCAAGCCGGTTACCGAGGAGGGGCGCGCAGGGCTGCGTGCCTATCGCGGAGAAAAAAATTAAAAATGATTGCTTCGCAGACCTACTTTCTAATACACAACGCACCTACGCATTCGCCGGAGAAATTCCGGCGATAACGCAGGTGCGTTTTGTGATATGATAGGCGCCTGTTCGGTGAAGCTCTGCGCAAGCGCGGCGTTTCAAAACGCCGTGAGGTTTAGCCCGATTCTCCGCCGTTACTTCTTCCAATGCTTTAATTCCGGCACGACGGCCTCCATATGTGCGCGAACCTGCTCTTTTGGCCAGACGTCGCTTGCCATGTGTTCTACACAGAAATCAATCAGCTGCTCGGGGCTTGTATATTTGAACTCGCCGTCGGCGTAGCACCATTTGCAGTATTCCTCGTTGTATGCGCCATCCGGTTCGCGGCTGGTGGTCGCGTCCTCCAGCGGCATTCCGCAGCACTGGCAGATGAGCGTGCGCGGCGCGCCGAGCAGTGTGTTGATTGAGACGTCAAAGAGCCTTGACAGAAGCTTAAGCGTTTCCGTGTTTGGCGTGGTTTCGCCGGTTTCCCAGCGAGACACGGCCTGTCGCGTTACAAAGACCTGCTCGGCAAGCTGCTCCTGCGACAGCCCCTTTTGCGTGCGAAGCTGCAATAAAATGTCCTTTGTCTCCATAAAATCATCTCCTTGAAGAAATTTTAACATATCGTGTGCCGGGCGGCAAGCAACACGCGGTTGCTTGATAGAAAAAGCAGCGCAAGAAAGAAAAAACGGCCGAACGCGTTTGCGTCCGGTCGTTTCGCGTTACGAAGTGAGGGAGAGAAAATCAGGCGAGCGCTTCGCGCGCCGCAATGCCCTTTTCCATCATGGTGTGCACGCGCGCGCCAATCTGCATGGTGGTCACACCGGCCAGATCTTCCGCCGGGATCACATCCAGCACGTCCAGATAGACGTCGGTGTGGCGGCGGAACATATTTTTGATGATGGCGGGCGTATTGGAAAGCACGCAGACCACAATCGGGACGCCTGCTTTCTGCGCAATCTTGAAAACACCGTTGCGGAATTCCTGAAGCTTGCCGGTTTTGCTGGTATAGCCCTCGGGGAACACGGCGATGGATGTTTTGTCCTGCTTTAAAAACTCAATGGCTTTTAAAATGGTGCGCAGCGCCTCGCGGTCATTCTCCCGGTCGATGGGCAGGCAAAGTAGCGCACGCATAAACTCGGCAACAACAGTGATAGAAAAATTCTCTTTTTTGGAGATGAAACAGAGCTCATCGTGTACGATGGCGTAATAATAAATCAGCGGGTCAAAGGCAAACAGGTGGTTGGAGACGAGCAGATAGCGGCTGTCCCGCGGCAGCTTTTCCATGCCGGTGATGTGGACGTGCACGCCGCCAAGGAAAAATGCAATCCGACAAAACTGGTTCAGCAGAAAGCGGAAAAAGGGACTGGGCTTTTCACGCAGCTTTTTCGGGCTTATAAAGCGCGTGGAGATGAAGATCACAAGCAAAAACAGCACCACAAAGCCGAGAAAAATCCCGGAAAATGTCAGCGGAAGCTGCCAGAGTGCGTTCCACGAGGAAAACCAGTCATTTGCGCCGCCAATCCAAACGGCTGCGACAGCGCTGAGAACCAGAAATACGTATTGCATGACAAAAACACCTGCTTTGAAAAAATGCGGGAGAACCCTGATACCGTTTGACAAGGGCGCATATGCCCTTGTCAAACGATATTTTTTATATTATAGCGTCTTGTGCGGGAAAATGAAACATGCGGCGTGAACTTCACAAAAAATTAACGATTGCCGGATGCGGCAGATTAAGAAAATCTTAATCACTTGCGCAATTGTTTCTTAACTGGCGGTAGGGTAAGCTGGTGTCAGCTGAGAAAAAGGAGAATCCTGTATGCAGACAATTGAAACCCTCCGCACAGTCAGCCGGATTTTGATGCTTCTGGCCGGACTTTGCTTCTTTTATCAGACGGTTTATCTGGTGATATCCGTCTTTCTGCCGCTTAAGAAGAGAGAAAATCTTCCGGCGGTCATTCCCGCAGAGCTTCCGCGCTTTGGCATTCTGATTGCAGCGCGCAATGAGGAGGCTGTGCTTCCATATCTGCTGCAAAGCATCCGTGAGCAGGACTACCCGCAGGAGCTGGTGCGCGTGTTTGTAGTGGCGGACAACTGTACCGATCAGACGGCGCAGGTGGCCGAGTGTGCGGGCGCGACGGTGTGGCGGCGGTATAACCGCGAGAAAATCGGCAAGGGCTACGCGCTGACGTTCCTGCTTGACCATATGCAGCGCAGCGGACAGATGGAGGACTTGGACGCATTCCTTGTTTTCGATGCGGATAATCTGCTCTGCCCCGACTATTTGCGCCAGATCAGCCGGATGTATACCGAGGGCTTTGATGCCTTCCACGGCTATCGCAACACAAAAAACTTCGGCGACAGCTGGATTTCCTCTGGCTACGCGCTGTGGTTTTTACACGACAGCATTCACCTGAATGCCGCGCGCATGGCGCTTGGTACAACGTGTGCCGTATCTGGTACGGGATTTGGCTTTACAAAGGCACTGCTGACGCGCTGCGGCGGATGGCGGTTTTTCACGCTGACCGAGGATGTGGAGTTTGACACATGGTGTGCTACGCACGGCGAGCGCATCGGCTTTTGCCGCGAGGCGATGCTGTATGACGAGCAGCCGCTGACGCTGCGCCAGTCGTGGCGGCAGCGCATCCGCTGGGTGCAGGGCGGCTTGCAGGTTTCGATCCGCTATGCCGGGGATTTGCTGCGCGGGCTGTTTGCTGGCGGGCGCACGTCGTGGGCAAGCTTTGAGACGGCGACGCTTTCGCTTTGGGGCTATCTGCTTGGCGCGGCGGCGATGGGCATGACGATGCTGACGGCGTTTTTCGACGCTGGCACGCGCGGACTCATTCTTGCAGTGCTGGCCGCGCTTGGCGGGACGGCAGGATGGATGCTTGTGCTGGGTGCGCTGACGATGATTTCCGAGTGGAAAAACATCCGCGCGCCGTGGAGTCGAAAGCTGCTGGCGGTTGTGACATTCCCGCTGTTTATGCTGACGTTTATCCCGGTTGGTGTGTGCGCGCTGTTTTGCCGGCGCGGCTGGGCGCCGGTGCATCATACCGTGGCCGTGCCGATCGGCGCGATGCAGGCCAGGGAATAGATCGTAATTCAGAAAGCAGGATGCCGGCGGCATCCTGTTTTTTATCTGCGGACAGCAAAAGCAAAAAACCGCTTTTTGACAAAAGCGATAGCGATGTGACAGAACGAATTTTGGACGATTCTGTATGAATTTAAAATAAAATTCGTTAAAAATCAAACAAATCAATGCACGCGTCGCGTGAACGATGGAAGAAATTGTGCGGCGCAATGCGCAAAATCCACAACAACATTTGTTGCCGGCGAAAAAAAGACACCAATTGTACAAAAAGCGTTGACTCTCATCTGTTAAGAAAATCCGTATACTTTTACTTATAGAATTGTGCAAATAGACGGTGAAAAGGCGCAAGCCACTATCGGCTTTTATGCACAAAGCGTCGATTGACGTAAAGAATGAGGAGGTATACAGATGAAAAACAGAAGCTTTCGGCGATGGCTGACGCTGGTTCTGGTGCTGGCGATGCTGATTGGCATCCTGCCCGCGGCAGTTGCGGCGGACGCGTCGCTCAGCGACTACGCCCCGGCCGGAACGACAAATCTGGCTGTGGACGCGACGCTGACGGTGTCAAACGGCACGAAAAACGCGCCGGATCAGGAAAACAGCTATGAAATGTCCGGTGAGTCGTGGTGCAAAGCGTTTGTCCACGACGGCGTGCTGGATGGCAAGGGCTTTTCCACGAACCCATGGGATCAAGAGTCGGACGCAAGCGTGCCGGTTGTTTTGACTTTTGATCTGGGCAAGCGCTGCTCGGTATCAAAGTTCGGCGTATTTGCGCGCACCGACGGTATTTTCCCGACCGATTATCAGATTGAAACCTCGCTGGATGGCGAGACGTGGAGCGTTGCGGCAAAGCAGACCGACGCACCCAAAGTTCCGACCGAGCCGTATTTCTACATGCTGGACAGCGCCGTGGAGGCGCGCTATGTGCGGCTGAATGTGACGAAGCGCTTTGCGCAGGATTCTCTTGGCGGCGGTACGGGCAACGACGGCAAGCTGGTGCAGCTGCAGGAGTTTGCCATCTGGGGCACGGTTGTGCAGGAATCGGGTGGCGATGAGAAGCCCGCCGGCACAAAGTATGACATCGCC
>CAKTUT010000043.1 GCA_934621665.1 uncultured Oscillospiraceae bacterium
CCCGGATACGCAGTGCACATCCGAGACATTGTAAGGCAATTTATTTTACTGTATCAAAGCGATAGATCGTTGTCTCTCGGTATTCCTCGCCCGCCTTTAACACGGCGGATGGGAAATTTTCGTGGTTCACCGCATCGGGATAATGCTGCGTCTCCATGCAGAATGCGCCGCGGCGCACGTATTGCTTTCCATCCTTATACACGCCCGGTGTCAGGAAATTCGCCGTATACAGCTGCACACCCTCCAGCGTTGTCTCCACTGTCATACGGATGCCGCTCTTCTCGCCCACAGCCTCCGCCACGCGCCGCAGGCCGCTGCCATTCAAGCAGAAGTTCTGGTCATAGCCGCCTGCGTAGGCAATCAGCGCGTCGTCAATGTCGCGTCCGATGGGCTTTGGCATGCGGAAATCCATGCACGTGCCTGCCACCGCGCGAATCTCGCCCGTGGGGATGGACGCGCCGTCCGTCGGCGTAAACGAGTCCGCATCAATCCGGAGCATATGTCCCAGCACGTCGCCGCTGCCCGCGCCGTTGAGGTTAAAATAGCTGTGGTTCGTCAGATTGCAGACCGTGTCGCCGTCGGCACGCGCGCTGTAGTCGATGCGCAGGCCGCTGCCGCCGTCGATAGAATAGCGCACCGCAATTTCGATATCTGCCGGGTAGCCCTCCTCGCCATCGAGCAGCCGCGTGCGCAAAAGGACGCTCTCGTCCATTGTCTCGGCAATCTCCCATACTTTTTTGTCAAGGCCGCACAGACCGCCGTGCAGCTGATTCCTGCCCTCGTTTGCACTCAGCGTATAGCGCTTGCCGTTCAGCGTAAACGCCGCACCGCCGATGCGGTTGGCGCAGCGGCCAACCACCGCACCGATGTAGCCCTCGCCATGCACATAGCCGTCCAGATCGTCGTGTCCAAGGCACACGTCCGTCCATACGCCCTTTGCATCCGGCGTCAGAATGCGCTGAACCGTTGCGCCATAACTCAAAATCGTCGCCGAAAGGCGTTCCGCTTTCAGCGTAATCGCCTTGACCGGCGTACCGTTCAGGCTTCCGAATTCCCGTATCTCAACCATGCTGTGTCCTCCTTGCACCCGCCATATGCGGGCGATTGTTTTTCTGTTTTTCATTATACCACATTTTTCTCATCGCGCCACGACTCTTTTTTCGCAGAAAATGCTGATTTTTCAGTCAATCCTCCAATTGAACCATTGACTTTTCATGCACACTGCTATACAATAAAGCAGTAAATTTCATTTTGAGGTATTACCATGAACCGTTCGATTATTTTCGCATATTTTTATTACTTTACTATCTCGATATAGTAAAGGTAATTTGTGATGCGTAAAAACAGATTCAGGTTCTGCTGCGGCACAGATTACATTCTGTGCCGCTTTATTTTTTGCCGCAGGAGGAACCCATCATGATTGTCATTTTAAAACACAACGTCACCGACGAAAAGCGCGACCGTCTGATCGACTGGCTGAAAAGCCGCAATCTCGGCGTCCATGTCTCTGTCGGTGCGTATCATACGGTGCTCGGCCTGATCGGCGACACCGCCAGCCTTGATATGGATCTCATCGCCAGTCTTGACATCGTTGAATCCGTCAAGCGCGTTACCGACCCCTTTAAGTGCTGCAACCGCAAGTTCCATCCTGACGATACCGTCATCACCGTGGGCGATGCCAAAATCGGCGGCGGCAACTTTGCCGTGATCGCAGGTCCATGCTCGGTTGAGTCAGAAGAACAGATTGTCTCAGTTGCACAGGACGTCAAGCGCGCGGGCGCGCAGCTGCTGCGTGGCGGCGCGTTCAAGCCCCGCACCTCGCCCTACGCATTCCAGGGCCTGCAGGCCGACGGCCTGGAGCTGCTAAAAATCGCGCGGCAGGAGACGGGGCTTCCCATCGTAACGGAAATCATGAGCGTCAGCACGATTGATCTCTTCCTTGACGTGGACGTGATTCAGGTTGGCGCACGCAATATGCAGAACTTTGATCTGCTCAAAGAGCTTGGCCGTCTCAATAAGCCGATTTTGTTAAAGCGCGGCCTTGCAAACACGATGAAAGAGCTTCTCATGAGCGCCGAGTACATCATGGCCAGCGGCAACGAGCAGGTCATTTTGTGCGAACGTGGCATCCGCACATTTGAAACCTACACGCGCAACACGCTCGACCTGTCGGCTGTGCCGATGCTGCACGAGCTGAGCCATCTGCCCGTTGTGGTTGACCCCAGCCATGCCACCGGCATTTCCCATCTGGTCGCGCCCATGGCGCTGGCCGGTGCGGCGGCAGGTGCGGACGGCCTGATGATTGAGGTGCACAATGACCCGCTCCATGCGCTGTCAGACGGCGCGCAGTCGCTGACCCCGGCGCAGTTCTACCCGCTGATGGAAAAGGTGCGCAAGGTGCGTGAGGTGCTGGCATGACGATCGGAATTGTCGGTCTCGGTCTGATCGGCGGCTCATTTGCCAAGGCGTATCACGCCGCCGGGTGGCAGGTGTTCGCGCACGACGTTGACGCATCCACGCTCTCCTTTGCCCAGATGGCCGGCGCGGTTGACGCGCCGCTGACCATGGACAACCTTGCATCGTGTGATCTGGTTCTTATCTGCGTCTATCCGCAGGCAGCGGTGGACTATCTGCGCGCCGCCGCGCCGCACATCGGCAAGAAACCGGTTGTCATCGACTGCTGCGGCACAAAGCGCGTCGTGTGCGACGCGTGCTTCCCGCTGGCGAAGCAGTACAGCTTTACGTACCTTGGCGGCCATCCCATGGCCGGTACGCACAACTCCGGCTTTAAATACGCGCGTGAAAATCTGTATCACGGCGCACCAATGGTCATCGTCCCGCCGCGCTATGATGATATCACGCTTTTGCAGCGCGTCAAGGATCTGCTCACGCCGGCAGGCTTCGGCAGCATTTCCGTCACCACCGCGGACGAGCACGACGCGATGATCGCCTTTACCTCGCAGCTGGCGCATGTGGTGTCAAATGCATATATCAAGAGTCCTACCGCAGGTTCACACAAAGGCTTTTCCGCCGGAAGCTACAAGGATATGACGCGCGTGGCATGGCTCAACCCGCAGATGTGGGCGGAGCTGTTTCTGGAAAACCGCGACTATCTGCTGCACGAGCTCGACATTCTGGCAGAAAATCTTAACCGCTACAGCGAGGCGCTGCGCAAGGAAAACCTCCCGGAGCTGATACAGCTTCTGGACGAGGGTCGGCGGCGCAAGGAGGAGGTAGACGGACGATGAAAACCATTCACGTTACCGCGTCAAAATCATATGACGTTTTGATCGAAGATGGACTTCTTGACCGCTGCGGCGAACAGATTGCGTGCGTCTGCCGCTGCCAGACGGCGGCAGTTGTGGCCGACGATACGGTTTTTGCACTCTATGGTGAGCGCGTGTGCCAGAGCCTGACCGCCGCCGGAATCCGCGTAGTCTGTCACACATTCCCGCACGGCGAGGGCTCGAAAAATCTGCTGGAATACGCAAAGATTCTGAATTTTCTGGCTGACGCCCGCCTGACGCGCACCGATACGGTTGTGGCGCTTGGCGGCGGCGTGACGGGCGACCTTGCAGGCTTTGCTGCGGCAACCTATCTGCGCGGCATCGGCTTTGTCCAGCTCCCTACCACACTGCTTGCCGCAGTTGACTCATCGGTCGGCGGCAAGACTGCCATTGATCTTCCGGCAGGAAAAAATCTGGCAGGCTTCTTTTATCAGCCGGATCTTGTTCTGTGCGATCCGGACACGCTGTCTACGCTCCCGGAGGAAATCTTCCGCGACGGCTGCGCCGAAGTGGTCAAATACGCGGTGCTGGGTTGCCCGGCGCTATATGAAATTCTGAAAACACAGCCGCTTCGCGGCGAGGCGCTGGAGAACGCCATCGCGCTTTGCGTGGCACAGAAGCGCGACGTTGTAAACGCGGACGAATTTGACCGCGGCCAGCGTCAGCTCTTGAACCTTGGTCACACGTTCGGCCACGCGGTTGAGTCATGCAGCCGCTTTACCGTCTCTCACGGCAGGGCTGTGTCCATCGGCATGGCCATGATGGCGCGTGCCGCCAGAGAAAAGGGCTTTTGCACGCAGGAAACGGTTGATGAGATTCTCGCGCTGCTTGCGCGCTTCTCGCTCCCGACCGAGTGCCACTACCCCGCCGATATGCTGCTTGGCGCAATGCTGGCCGACAAGAAAATTGCAGGCAGCACAATTCACCTGATCGTTCCCGAAGCCGTTGGCCGCTGCCGCATCGAAGCGGTTTCGGTTGACGCGCTTTCCGACTGGCTTTGCGCCGGAGGCGCAGTATGAACGTCACCGTAAGTGCCGCGCCCGTTTCGGGCAGCGTGCGCGTACCGTCGTCAAAGTCGCAGCTGCACCGGCTTTTGATTGCAGCCGCGCTCGGCGATGCGCCGGTTACCATCGCTTATTGCGGTCTTTCGGCCGATATCCGCGCCACCGCCGACTGCCTGCGCGCGCTGGGTGCGGAGATTGCGCTTTCGGATGAGACGATTCTTGTCCGCCCGATCACACACGTCCCTGACGGCATCTGTACGCTTCCCTGTGGTGAAAGCGGCTCGACGCTTCGCTTTTTGCTGCCGCTTTGCGGCGCACTCGGCGCTAAGGCTGTTTTTCAGATGGAGGGGCGGCTTCCCGAACGGCCGCTTGCGCCGCTGGACGATCAGCTTCGGCTGCATGGAATGCAGCTTGCGCAGCATGGCGCGCAGTTGCATGTGTCCGGGCGTCTACGGCCCGGAGGCTTTATGCTTCCCGGCAACGTCTCGTCGCAGTATCTGACCGGACTTCTTCTCTCTCTGCCGCTCTTAACGGATGCCAGCACGCTCACCGTCACCGGCCGGCTGGAATCCGCGCCATATGTCGCCATGACCGAACAGGTGTTGGCGCAGTCGCAGCTGCAAATCGAAAAAACGCCGGACGGCTGGCGCATTCCGGGCACGCAGCGCTATGCGCTTCCTGCGCACTGCACCGCCGAGGGCGACTGGTCATCTGCCGCCGCGCTGCTCTGCATGGGCACACTCTCGCCGCAGGGCGTGACGGTTGACGGTCTGAACCCCAGTTCTGCGCAGGGCGACCGCATGATCGCTGCGCTTCTGCGCCAGTTTGGTGCAGATGTCACATGGGACGCGCAGCGCCTCACCGTGCGGCGCAGCGCGCTGCATGGCATCCTCCGCATTGACGCATCGCAGATTCCCGACCTTGTGCCTGTCCTCGCGGCGCTGGCCGCGTGTGCAGACGGCACAACCGAGATTACAAATGCCGCGCGTCTGCGGCTGAAAGAGTCCGACCGCCTTGCCACAACCGCCGCCATGCTGAACGCGCTTGGCGCGGATGTCACTGAACAGCCGAACGGCCTTGTAATTCATGGCCGCGCGCAGCTTATGGGCGGCACAGCCGACGCGTTTGGCGATCACCGCATCGCCATGGCTGCCGCCGCTGCGGCCTGCGCCTGTGCACAGCCGGTCACGATTACCGGCGCACAGGCCGTTCAAAAATCCTATCCGCGCTTCTGGGACGATCTACAGAAGCTGAAAGGAGGCGCGCTATGAGCAGCGTCTATCATGGCGGCGCTTTGACGCTGTCCATTTTTGGACAGTCGCACGCCCCGGCCATCGGCGTAAGCATCGACGGCCTGCCCGCAGGCTTTCCGATTGATTTTGACGCGCTGGCGCGCTTTCTTGCGCGCCGCGCGCCGGGCAGCAGTCCGCTCTCCACGCCCCGCAAGGAGGCTGACGCGCCGGAGTTTCTCTCCGGTCTCGCAGCCGGCAGGACATGCGGCGCGCCGCTGGCCGCCATCATCCGCAACACCAACACCCGTTCACAGGACTATGATGCGCTGCGCGCCATTCCCCGTCCTGGCCACGCGGATTACACCGCTCAGGTCAAATACGGCGGCTATCAGGACGTTGCGGGCGGCGGACACTTCTCCGGCCGCCTGACCGCGCCGCTTTGCATTGCGGGCGGCGTCTGCCTGCAAATGCTGGCCGCGCGCGGTGTCCGGATTGCGGCGCGCATTGTTTCCATTGCGGACGTGACCGACGAATCGCCGTTCGGCGATTTTGACGTGCTGCACGCACGCAGCTTCCCGGTATCGGATCTGCAAGCTGGTGCGCAGATGCAGGAGGCCATTCTGGTGGCAAAGTCGGCTGGCGATTCCGTCGGCGGCGTAATTGAATGTATGATTACCGGCACACCGGCGGGTCTCGGCGAACCGATGTTCGGCGGGATGGAAAACCGCCTTTCTCAGCTGCTTTTCGCCATCCCTGCCGTCAAGGGCGTGGAATTTGGCGCGGGCTTCGGCGCTGCAAAGCTGCGCGGCAGCGAAAACAACGACCCGTTTACTGTAGACGGCAGCAGGCTTGTCACCACGACAAACCACGCGGGCGGCATTCTCGGTGGCATCACAACCGGTATGCCCATCGTCCTGCGCGCGGCATTCAAGCCCACGCCGTCGATTGCGCTGACGCAGAAAAGCGTAGACCTGCGCACAATGGAACAGACCGACCTGCGCGTACAGGGGCGGCACGATCCGTGCATTGTCCCGCGCGCTGTCCCCTGCGTTGAGGCCGCTGCGGCCATCGCCGTCCTTGACGCCATGCTGGAAGCACAGAAAACGGAGGTTTTTTCATGGAATTAAGTGATTATCGCGTCCAGATGGACGAAATTGACCGTCAGCTTGTCGATCTGTTTGCCAAACGGATGCAGACGGCAGCAGAGATTGCCGCATGGAAAAAGGCGCATGACGTGCCAGTGCTTGACGCCGCGCGTGAGCGTAAAAAGCTTGCAGCGGTGTCGGCCATGGCGCCGGAGGCGCTCCGGGAGCAGGTCGTCACGCTGTATGATCTGCTGTTTGAGCTGAGCCGCTGCTATCAGTCGGCGTTTCTTGGCACAAAGTCCCCCCTGCCCAACCGGATCCGCTGCGCCATGGAGGAAACGCCGGAGCTTTTCCCCCAGCAGGCGGACGTTGCCTGTCAGGGCGTGGAGGGCGCGTACTCACAGCAGGCCTGCGACAAGCTCTTCCGCACGCCGAATATCTTCTACTGCTCCACGTTCGAGGCAGTGTTTTCCGCCATTGAAAGCGGCCTGTGCCGTTATGGCGTGATTCCGCTGGAAAACAGCACGGCAGGCTCGGTCAATGCTGTGTATGATCTGATGCAGCAGCACAATTTCTCCATCGTCCGCAGTGCGCGGCTGAAAGTGGACCACTGCCTGCTTGCCAGAAAGGGTGCAAAGCTCTCTGACATCAGAGAAATCCGCACGCATGAGCAGGCCGTCGGCCAGTGCAGCGAGTTTTTGCACAAGCTGGGCGTCAAGGTTGTCCGCTGTGAGAATACCGCCATCGCCGCAAAGGAAGTGGCTGAAAGCGGCCGCACCGATATCGCCGCACTGGCCTCGCGCTCGTGCGCTGCGCTCTACGGTCTTGATGTGCTTCAGGAATCCGTGCAGGATCAGGGCAACAACTATACGCGCTTTATCTGCATCTCGCGCGATCTCGAAATCTATCCGGGCGCTGACCGCACCAGTCTCATGATGGTTCTGCGTCACCGTCCCGGCTCGCTGGCACAGGTGCTCTCGCGTTTTTATGCACGCGGGATTAACCTCAACAAGCTCGAATCCCGCCCCATCCCGCAGCGCGACTTTGAGTTCATGTTCTACTTTGATCTGGATGTGCCGGTTTACTCGCCGCAGTTCATGCAGCTGATGGGTGAGCTGGATGATCTGTCGGAGAGCTGCTTCTATCTGGGCTCGTACAGCGAGGTGATCTGAATGCTGCACTGCGGACTGCTGGGTCGCAAACTTGGCCACAGCTATTCTCCCGCCATCCACGCCGCGTTCGGCGATTACGAATACCGCCTGTACGAAAAAGAGCCGGAGGAACTGGATGCCTTTTTGACCGGCGGTGGCTTTGATGGTCTGAATGTCACAATCCCCTATAAGAAAGACGTCATCCCCTATTGCGCAGAGCTGTCGGAGACAGCGCGCCGCATTGGGAGCGTCAACACCATCGTCCGCCGCGCGGATGGAACGCTCTTTGGCGACAATACCGACGCATTCGGCTTTGCCTGCGAGATAAGCGCCGCAGGAATTGATCCGGCGGGCAAAAAAGCGCTGGTGTTCGGCAGCGGCGGCGCGTCTGCCGCTGTGTGCGACGTGCTGCGCCAGATGGGTGCAAACGTCACGGTGATCTCACGCAGCGGCTCAGACAACTATGAGAACCTCGACCGCCACGCAGACGCACAGCTTCTGGTCAACACAACCCCGCTCGGGATGTTCCCGAATAACGGCGCAAGCCCGGTTGATCTCTCGCGCTTTCCAGCCTGTCAGGGGGTGCTGGACGTTGTGTACAACCCCGCACGCACAGCGCTGCTGCTGCAAGCAGAGGCGTTGGGTATTCCACACGCAGGCGGACTTGTGATGCTGGTGGCACAGGCCGCACGCAGCAGTGAACGCTTCACCGGCGCTGCAATCAGCACAGCGCGTCAGCAGGCGGTTGTCCGCCAGCTCTCAGTGCAAATGCAGAACATCATTCTGGTGGGGATGCCCGGCTGCGGCAAGACCACCATCGGCAGGGCGCTTGCCGCGCGCCTTGGCCGCGAATTTTACGACGCAGATTGTGAAATTGAAAAATCGGCCGGGATGACGATTCCCGAAATTTTCAGCCGTGACGGCGAGGCACGCTTCCGCGAGATGGAATCGCAGACGCTTCGCGCACTTGGCGCGCATTCGGCGTGCGTGATTGCAACCGGCGGCGGGAGCGTCCTGCGCGAGGAAAACTACGCGCCGCTGCACCAGAACGGCATCATCTTCTGGCTTCAGCGCGACACATCTGCACTTCCCTCTGACGGCCGCCCGCTGTCACAGGCTGCTGACCTTGCAGCCATGTACGAGGCGCGGAAGCCGCGCTATGTGCGCTTTGCGGACGTGCGCGTCAACAATGACGGTGCACCCGACGATGCGCTTGAGACAATACTGGAGGCATTGCAATGAGAATTCTTGTTCTAAATGGTCCAAATCTCAACCTGCTTGGCAAGCGTGAGCCGGATATCTATGGCAAGCAGGACTATCCGGCGCTTGTTTCGTTTATCAAAGCTGCCGCGGACGAGGCAGGTGTAGACGTGCACGTAAAGCAATCAAATCACGAAGGTGAGCTGGTAGACTGGATTCAGGCCGCTTATGGCCTCTGCGACGGCATTGTGATAAACCCAGCCGCCTATACGCACACCAGCGTTGCCATCCTTGATGCGCTCAAGGCCGTGGCGATTCCTGCGGTAGAGGTACATCTGTCAGATGTCAGCAGGCGTGAGGACTTCCGTCAGGTGTCCTACGTGCGCCTGGCATGCATTAAAACGTTCATGGGTCTTGGATTTGAGGGATATCGGGATGCAATTTTCTTCTTGCGCGATTATATCGCGCAGCGCAAATCCGTTAAATAGCAGCTTCGCTGACCTGCTTTTTCTGGCGCAACAGAAAAAGCAGATCGTCAGAGGCAGTGCCGCATTCTCTCTGTTTGTTTGGGCATAATAATCAAACCATCACTTTGGGAGGCCACTATGTGTACAGCCGCAACGTATCGTACAAAAGACTTCTACATGGGCAGGACGCTCGACTATGAGTTTTCCTACGGTGAGCAAATCACCGTCACGCCGCGCCATTTCCCGCTGGCGCTGCGTCACGGTGGAACACTGACGGAGCACTATGCCATCATTGGCATGGCGCACGTTGCAGATGGCTATCCGCTTTACTATGACGCGGTCAATGAGAAAGGACTCGGTATGGCAGGTCTCAACTTCGTCGGCAACGCCTGTTATGCGGACGCAAAACCTGGTGTGCAGAACATTGCGCAGTTTGAGTTCATTCCGTGGCTGCTCGGACGCTGTGCAACACTGCCAGAAGCACGCGAAGCGCTCACAGCGCTCAATCTGACCGGCACGCCGTTCAGCGCCCAGCTGCCAGCGGCGCAGCTTCACTGGCTGATTGCAGACAAGAGCGGTGCAATTGTTGTGGAGTCAACGGCCGACGGCCTGCACCTATATGATAATCCTACGGGCGTTTTGACGAACAATCCCCCGTTTCCGCAGCAGTTATTTGCGCTCAACAACCTGATGCATCTCTCGCCGCGCCAACCGGAAAACACGTTTTCCTCCGCGCTCCCGCTGCAAACCTACAGCCGCGGCATGGGTGCGCTTGGGCTTCCCGGCGACCTGTCCTCCGCCTCGCGCTTTGCGCGCGTGGCGTTTACGCGTGCAAATTCCGTCTCTGGTGATTCGGAGGCCGACAGCGTCAGCCAGTTTTTCCACATTCTCGGCTCGGTTGAGCAGCAGCGTGGCTGCTGCGAGGTTGCACCCGGAAAATACGAAATCACAATCTACACCTCCTGCTGGAATGCCCAGCGCGGAATTTACTACTACACGACGTATCAAAACCGTCAGATCACAGCAGTCGATCTGTACCATACCGATCTTGACGCGTCGGTGCTCACCTGCTATTCCATGCTGAATGAGGAGCACATTTTTGCACAGAACTAAAAGCTTACCGCCGCTTCCGAACCCAAATCCGGAAGCGGCGGCCTTTTTATGTGATAATCGCCAATATCACGCCGTAGACAATTGACGCCAGCGTTCCGTAGACGATCACCGGTCCTGCAATGACAAACATTTTCGCCGCCATACCGGTGATGAGTCCCTCTGCTTGTGTCAAGATAGGGACGAGGGAACTTTTTGCCCTATCTTGCCGGTTTTCTGGCTCCTCATATTTCTAAGAAATCGACTTTTTTCGCAAAACTGCTGTGATAATAGGGATAATTGCTGTGATAATAGGGATTCGGGCAGACAACAACGTCCCTATTCGAGAACAATTTGGGGACATCTTTGCTAAACAGCATTGTGCTTCATGGGCGGTGAAATGCGCTCTGGCAAAAGGAGGCTTTCAAATGCTTCTACGTTGCGAAATTCAATTTCGACCCTCCCATTCTCAAAAACACGCACCTGATCCACAAGCCGGGCAATCACTTCCGGACGATATTCTGACAGAGCCAGAATATCCTTTACGCTCTGCGTGGTGTTGCAGGCTGCGTCATACCGTTTGTTCCAATCCTCCAGTTCCTTCCTCAGATCCTTGATTTGGATCTGCAATCGTTCACATTCCATCTGATTCGTTTGCTGGATCTCTTTGAACCGGTCTTTGGTGTATTTG
>CAKTUT010000044.1 GCA_934621665.1 uncultured Oscillospiraceae bacterium
TAGTGTGTTTTGTCCGACGTACACGCCGCCGGACAAAACGAATTGATACTTTATTCCGCCGTGCGCGGCGGAACGCTACGAGGTTTTTTTGACAGGTGTAATGCTATGGCGTATCCATGGTGGGAATCAGAATGTTATCCGTGCCGTGTGCTTCAAATTCGGCAATGTAGTCGTCCATGCGGGAAACCAGCTCATCATAATTCTCTTTGGAAACCGGCTGATAGTCCATATCGCGGCGGGCAAGTTCTTCGGCGAGGATCTCATAAAAGACGGTATCCTCATAGTCCATAATCGCCTCGTGGATGCCGCCGTCGGCAAACGCCTTGGACGGAATGTCAGCGCCCTCCCATTTTTCAACCAGAGACGGCATACCCTCTTTGCGGCAAAGCGCAAACAGCTTGGATTCGATGTTGTCATAATCTTCAAAACGATCCTCACCGCGGGTGGAGTTCAAAATCCAGTTGCCGATGTAAACCATGTCCAGAAGCCGCCGGAATTCTTTTTTTGTCAGTTCAATCTGCATACCACGAGCCTCCTCTCGGTAACATTATATACAGCTGCGGCGTGATTTTCTACTGTTAAAATCACAGAATTCTGGAAAATAGTACTTGAGTTCTGCGTGGTTTTGGCATATCATAAGATATCAAAATATGCGCACCGTGCGCAGCCCGGCACGCGCTCTGCCGGGGAACATGGAGAAAAGAGGACGTCATTTTGAAAAAACTCAGTGTCTGCATTCTCTTCGGCGGTATTTCGCCGGAGCATGAGGTTTCGCTGCGTTCAGCAGAGTCGGTGCTCAACAACATCGACCACGATAAGTATAACGTGTTTCCGGTTGGCATCACCAAAGACGGCGACTGGATTTTGTTTGGCGGGGATGACTATGGTATGCTGCCTGCCGGAACGTGGCAGAATCATGAGAATAACCGCCGCGCTGCGCTCTCACCGGTGCATGGACAGGGGCTTTTGAGCTTTGAAAACGACTGCGTTGTGCGTGAGCGCATTGACGTGGTGTTTCCGCTGATTCACGGTGCAACTGGTGAAGACGGCGCAATTCAGGGATTGCTCCAGATTGCGGGCATTCCCTATGTCGGCCCGCGTGTGGCGGCGTCTGCTACGTGCATGGATAAGTCTATCACCAAGCTCATCGTTGACCACGCCGGCGTGCGTCAGGCTGCGTGGCAGTTGGTCACGCGTGCGACGTTTGGCCGCGACGAGGATGCCATGCTTGATACGGTGGAAAAGCGCTTTGCCTATCCCGTATTTGTAAAGCCCGCCGGAACAGGCTCGTCCGTCGGCGTGACCAAGGCAAAAGACCGCGAGGGTCTGCGCGAGGCGCTGAAGCTGGCGCTGAGCTTTGACAATAAGGTGCTGGTTGAGGAGTTCATCGACGGGCAGGAGGTTGAGGTGGCCGTGCTTGGCAATGACAGCCCCTTTGCATCGGTGTGCGGCGAAATTGACTCGGGCGCGGACTTCTATGACTATGAGGCCAAATATATTTCCAACACCTCCAGTCTATATATCCCCGCGCGCATCGCCGACCAGACGGCGGAAAACGTGCGCGATCTTGCGGTGAAAATTTTCCTTGCAATGGGCTGCCGCGGCCTTTCACGCGTTGACTTCTTTGTCACGCGTGACGGAGAAATTGTCTTTAATGAGATCAACACTATGCCTGGTTTTACGTCCATTTCGATGTATCCCAAGCTCTTTGCGGCAAGCGGCATTCCCTACACTGAGCTGATCGACAATCTTATCGCGCTGGCGCTGGACGAGTGAATATGGAACAGGCGGTACTCATCTCCATTACGGGCACGCAGAAAATCCCCGGCGAAGAGGCCGAAAGCATCGAGCTTGTCAGCAGTGGTACGTATTGCTACGAGCCGGGGCTTGTGACCATCAGCTATGTGGAAAGCGAGCTGACGGGGCTGCAGGGTGTGTTGACGACGTTTACCATTGAGGACGGTGTCAAGGCGACGCTTCGCCGAACCGGCACACTCAACTCTACCATGACGTTTGTCCTTGGGCAGACGGACGAGTCACTGTACGACATGGGCTTCGGCGGGCTTTTGCTGCGCGTATGCACCACGAAAATGGTGGCGCTGTTAAACGAAAGAGGCGGCATTTTCGATCTGGAATACACCATCGACATTGAGGGCAGCTTCTGCGGCACGAACAGCTATCATATCGAGGTGCGCCCGAAAACGTAAATTCATAACGGAAAAAGCCCGAAGCAGATTCGGGCTTTTTCGGCATATGGCAGAACAATTAACTGAAAAGGAGAACGAATGATGAAGCAGCCGCATATCGCATTGGATGAATCGCTTGGCATTTCATATGCCATTCTCCCGGGCGACCCGGGACGACTTGACCGCATCGCACCGTTTTTGCAGGACGTGCAGGAGCTGGCGTTCAACCGTGAATTCCGCAGCCTGTGCGGAAACTACAAGGGCGTGCGCATGCTGGTGCTGTCCACCGGCATCGGCGGCTCGTCGGCGGGCATCGCAGTGGAGGAGCTGCACAACATCGGCGTGACGGCGGCAATCCGCATCGGCTCCTGCGGCGCGCTGCAAAGGGGCATCGCGCTGGGCGATCTGATTTTGGCTGAGGGTGCAGTCCGCGACGACGGCGCGTCGAAAGCGTATGTGGACGTGCGCTTCCCGGCGGTTGCCGACCATACGCTTTTGGAACTGTGTATTCAGAGTGCGGCATCACTCGGCTGCCGGACGCATACCGGCATTGTCCACAGCCATGAGAGCTTCTATCACGAGGAAAATGAGGCCGAGAGCGAATATTGGTCAAAAAAAGGCGCGCTGGGCGCGGACATGGAGACGGCGGCACTGTTTACCATTGGCCGCCTGCGCGGAATGCGCACGGCGTCGATTCTCAACAACGTGGTTGTCTGGGGCGAGGACACCGCCGACGCCATCGGCGGCTATGCAGACGGCGAAAACCTGACGGCAAAGGGCGAACGCAATGAAATTCTGACGGCGCTTGAGGCCTTTGTGCGTCTGGATTCAATAAAAAACGGAGGAGCGGCAAGATGAAACAGGCACTGGTTGTGGACTGCTGCATCCGCGGCAGGGAATCGAGAACAAAGCAGCTGCTGGACGCATTCTGCGCGTCGCTTGGCGGCGAGTATGAACAGACACGTCTTGACTTGCAGCGCGAGAATCTGCGCTATTTTACTGAGGATTATCTGGACGAGCGGCAGAAGCTTTTGGAAAAGCACGAGCTGGATCATCCGCGCTTTCGCTATGCGCACCAGTTTGCACAGGCAGATCTGATTGTGATCGCCGCGCCGTTCTGGGATTTGAGCTTCCCGGCGCTGCTTAAAGTGTATATTGAGCAGATTTCGCTGGACGGCATTACGTTTACAACGCAGACCGGCGCACTCACGGGCAGCTGCCGCGCAAAGCATCTGGTGTTCCTCACCACGCGCGGCGGATTCTATACTGGCGACGCAATGGAAATGGGCAGCCGCTATATGGACGCGCTGCATACGTTCTTTGGCATCGGAGAATATACCTGCATTGCCGCTGACGGCATGGATGTACAGGGCTTTGATGGGGAAAAGTCGCTGGATGACGCAAAGCGCGAGGCTACTGCGCTGGCGGCAAGACTGTAATCGGGAGATTGCCATGATCTATACCGTGACGACAAATCCGAATATCGACTATTACATGACGTTTACCAAACCAGCGACGCTTGGCGAGATTAACCGTGCAGCCAGCGAATGCTGCTTTCCAGGCGGCAAGGGCGTGAATGTGTCGATCATGCTCGCGCACCTTGGTGTGAAAAACCGCGCGCTGGGTTTTACAGCGGGCTTTGTTGGACAGATGCTGGAGCAGATGCTGCGCAGCGAGGGCTGCGCATGCGATTTTGTCCGTCTAAACGCGGGCGAGACGCGCATTAACGTAAAGCTGACCGGACAGAATGAGACGGCGTTCAATGGCAAAGGCCCTGCAATTGACGACGAGGCGGCACAGGTGCTGCTTGCGCGGCTGGACGGTTTGACGGCGGACGACATTCTGGTGCTCAGCGGCAATCTGCAAAGCAGTGCCGGAAATCTGTTCATGCAGTTGATGGAAAAGGCCGCGTCCTGCGGCGCAGCGCTGGTGGTTGACACCGAGGGTGAGGCGCTGCGCAGTGCGCTGCGCTATCGTCCGCTGCTGGTAAAGCCAAACCGGGAGGAGCTTGGCGCGCTGCTTGGCAGAGACCTTGATTCAATACAAGCGGTTGCATCGGCGGCGCGTGAGCTGCAAGCGGCAGGCGCGCAGAATGTGCTGGTGTCGATGGGCGGCGACGGTGCTCTGCTTTTGAGCCGTGATGGCGTATGCCACCGCTCGGAAACGGCGGCGCAGGGGACGGTTGTCTCTACCGTGGGCGCGGGCGACAGCATGGTAGCGGGCTTTTTGGCGGGACTTTGCGAGACGGGCGATTCCGCGCAGGCGCTGCGCCTTGGCGCGGCGGCCGGGACGGCCACGGCGTTCAGCCCGGTTCTGGCAGATGCTTCAATGGTGGAGCGTATTTTGCCGCAGATTCACGTGCAGACGTTATAAAAAACAAAAATGCCGCTGTATGAGAAAATCACTCATACAGCGGCAGTTTCTATGCCTGTTTTGGGAACGCTCCGCGCCGGACAGCGTCAAACAGTTCAGTGTGATAAGTGAGACCTCTCATGGGGATGAATTTTTCCTCTGCGATCAGCGACATTATTTCGTCCTCCGTCATCCATCGGATGTCGCAGACCTCCTCCGGCTGCAAGACGGCGCGCTCCAGCGGGAAATCTGCCCGGAAGTACCAGATATCCAGAATACCGGGAAATTTCCACCGCGGCCGGTCAAGATTAACCCATGTGAACAGCTGACCGCCCAAGAGCGTTATGCCGATTTCTTCGCGCAGCTCCCGCAGCATCCCGTCATAGCTGCTTTCTCCTGCGGCCACCGCGCCACCTGGCGCTTCCCACAAAAGCGCGCGTCCAATGGTTGCCGCGCGGCGTGTAATCAGCCATTCGCCGCGTGAATTTTGAATCCACGCCTGCGATGCCAGATGATAAAGACCATCCGCAAGCGGTTCGCCGCGCGCAATGATCTGTCCGGTTTTTTCGTGATTTCCGTCGTAGACATCCCAAAGCTCCATCTGCAAAGCCTCCGATTCCTGCATTCTAATCTAGCATACCCGATGATGCGGCGAATTGCAAGTGCAGTATATTTTTCTGACGAGATACCTTGACAGATGAGGTACTGCGGTATACAATACACTTGCCATTGGAAAGGGGGAGGGCAATGTCCATTAGTGCGGATTTGATTCGCGGCCATACCGACGCCATCATTCTGGCGCAGCTGCTGAACAAAGACAGCTATGGCTATGAAATCAATAAGACCATTGCAAAGGCATCCAGGCGGCAGCTTGAACTGAAAGAGGCCACGCTCTACACCGCATTCAAGCGGCTGGAGGAGGGCGGCCTGATCGAGTCGTTCTGGGGCAATGAAACCGTAGGCGCGCGGCGCAAGTACTACCGGATCACAGATGCCGGGCGGCAGACCTACCGTCAGATGCTTGACGAGTGGGAGCAGACCAAGGCAATCTTAGATATTCTGTTGGAGGAAGAGACATGAAGCAACAGTTGCAAGCATATATCCAGTCGCTGTTTCGCGGCGCGGCGCTGACCATTCAGAATGCCGAGCTGAAAGAGGAGATCATGCAGAATACGCTGGAACATTTTGACGATCTGCTGGCCGAGGGAAAAAGCGAGCAGGAGGCGTATGACTTGGCCGTTTCCGGCATTGGCGACGTATCGCAGCTTATTGAGCGTGAGCAGACGCTGGACGATCTGATGCATGCTGCACCGCCTGCACCGCAAGCGCCGGGCGTTTGCGAGATGCTTGACGAGGATCATGCGCCGGAAGCGGAAAAGCGCGAATTGAAACGCAGGCAGGAAGCGCCAGCCGCAGATGATGCACCGAAAATGCACGGCGTGGTGTCAAAGGCCGCGTCGGCAAGTATGATTTCCGCGCTTTGGATGCTGGTGACGGTGGTGTATTTCCTGCTGAGCTTCCGCACGGGCGCGTGGCATGTGACGTGGATTATCTTTATCGTGGGCGCAAGCATCAACTGCATGATCAGCGCATGGCTGGCCGCGCAGAAAAAGGGCTTTTGGGCAAGCCGGGGCGGCGTGCAGGGTGCAATGTGGACACTAATGACGGCAGCGTACTTTCTGATCAGCTTTATGACCGGCGCATGGCATGTCACGTGGCTGGTGTTCCTGATCGCCGTGGCATTTGGCGCGATTATCAATGCGGTCTATGATCTTGAAAAGGAGAAATAACAATGAAAAATGCGGTGATACGAATAATTGCATGGTCAACAGTGGCATTGGCACTGATTGGCGTACTGATCTGGGCGATTGTGCCGCAGCGTACCGCGCAGGAATCGGAAAAGGTGTTGGAGAACTATGAGGCTGGCTTTGGAACGTCGACGCCGCAGCAAGCAGCCGAAGCACCGGTGAATGGGGTGGACAACAACGAGACGGAAGATACACGGCAAAGCCGCAATACGCAGCCCTATGGCGAGGAGACGAGCGTTGCGGATGTGACAACATTGGAAATCGACTGGATTTCCGGCGCGGTTCGCATTGAAAGCTATGACGGCGCAGAGGTACGGTTCAGCGATAACTATAACGGCGAGGATACGTATCAGACGGTCTGGTCGTTTGCGGACGGCGTGCTAGAGATTTCCTACTGCAAAGACAGCCTGTTTGCGCTGAAGCTTCCGGAAAAGAGGCTGCTGGTTCGCGTCCCTGCGGCGCTGCTGGAAAAACTGGAGGTGGATACGGTCTCGGCCAGTCTGGAGCTTGACGGCGTAAACGCGAACACGATGGATATTGAGAGCGTGTCCGGCAGTCTTTCGCTTACGGGCAGCAGCGCACGGGCAGCTGATCTGACATCGGTCAGCGGTAAGATCACAGGGAAGTCGCTCAGTTTGCAAAAGCTGGATGTGGAGACGACGAGCGGGGAAATTGCACTGGACGGCGATTTTGCGGACGCGGAGATCCAGACGCTTTCCGGCAAGGTGGATATGACGTTTGCAAGACGGCCGGATGCGTTGGAGGCGGAGTCCACCAGCGGCGAGATGACGTTTTGCTTCCCGGTGGACAGCACATTTTCCTATTGGCTGGACAGCGTTTCCGGTAAGGCAAAAAGCACACTTGACGGTGCAAGCATCCGTGAAAATGATGCGGACTTCACGTTCTTTACAATGTCCGGCAATGTCAATCTGAACCCGGCAAAATAAAGTTTAAGCGCACTTCCCGTGTGGAAAGTGCGCTTTGCTTATATCTGACTGAGCACCTCGCCGATTTTGTCACGGAAAATCAGCCCGGCGTAGCCGTCATACGGCGTTTCATCGCGGTTGATGAGCACAAGGCGTTCACCGCCATAATAGCGTAGCAGCCCCGCTGCGGGATAGACCGTCAGCGACGTGCCGCCGACAATTAAAAGATCAGCCTGAGAGATGGCGCGCACCGCGCCCTCCAGACACGCCTCGTCCAGACTCTCCTCATAGAGCACAACATCCGGCTTGATCAGTCCGCCGCATTCGCAGCGCGGCACGCCAGCACTGTCACGTATGAATTCCATGGGGTAGAATTTGCCGCATTTGGTGCAGTGGTTGCGGTGAATTGAGCCGTGCAGCTCATATACGCGCTTGCTTCCGGCCAGTTGGTGCAGACCGTCGATGTTCTGCGTGACAATGGCTGAGAGCTTTCCGTCCTGCTCCAGCTGTGCAAGCTTTTTGTGCGCGGCATTTGGCTGAATGCCGTCTGGAAGAAGCATTTTTTCGCGGTAGAAGCGGTAAAATTCCTCCGTGTGATGATAGAAAAAGCTGTGGCTCAGAATTTCCTCGGGCGGATAGTCAAATTTCTGGTGGTACAGGCCGTCCACGCTGCGAAAATCCGGAATGCCGGACTCGGTAGAAACGCCTGCGCCGCCGAAAAAGACGATGCGGCTACTTTCTGCGATCCAGGTTTTTAGGGTCTCGATTTCGGAACTGTTCATCTTCATCCTCCAATTCGGCAATGAATTTCTTTTCGGCGCGCGTTTTATACGGAAAGCGCAGCGCACGGAACAGATCGGGGCGGCAGCGCATCGTGCGCAGAATCGACTGCTTTTTGCGCCAGCGTGCGACCAGTGCATGATTGCCGCCAAGCAGAACCTCCGGCACGCGCAGACCGTGCCACTCATCGGGGCGCGAATATTGCGGATACTCCAAAAGCCCCGCCCAGTGACTCTCGTCGGTAAAGCACTCCTCGCCGCCGAGTACACCCGGGACAAGACGGCACACCGCATCGGCAATGCACATGGCGGGCAGCTCGCCGCCAGTCAGGACAAAGTCGCCGATGGAAATTTCCTCGTCTACGCACTCGTCGATAAAACGCTGGTCAATGCCCTCGTAGTGCCCGCAGACCAGAATGATATTCTCATACTGCCGTAGCTGCCGCGCCTTTTCCTGACAGAACACCGGGCCGCAGGGGGAGAGGTAGACGGTGTGCACCGGTGCACCGACCTCGTCGCACACGGCCTCCCAGCAGCGGTAGAGCGGGTCGCATTGCAGCACCGCGCCGCGCCCGCCGCCATAGGGGTAGTCATCCACCTGATTTTGACGGTTTGTGGTATAATCGCGAATCTGGTGGGCACGAATTTCAATCAGTCCTTTTTTCTGCGCGCGGCCAAGGATACTCTCATGCATGATGGCCTCTACCGATTCGGGGAAAAGCGTCATGATGTCAAATCTCATCGGTGCGCATTCCCTCAATCAGCTTCACGCGGACATAGCCCTCGTCCACGTTCTTTTCCAGAATGAACTCGGACACGCCCGGGATCATGTATTCATGCTCGCCGCGGACGACGTAAACATCACTTCCCGGATAGGAGAGAATGTCGGCCACCTCACCGATCTGTACGCCGTCAGAAAAGACAGGCAGGCCGATGAGATCGGCGATAAAGACCGAGCCCTCGTCCAGCTGCGCGTCGCTACGGCGAATCTGAACAATCCTATCGCGCAGGCCTGCGGCGGCCTCTACGTCGTCAATCTCTGCCAGCTTCATCAAAACGCACGTTTTTTGCACGCGCGACGACTGCACCGCATAAGCCTTGCCATCCAGATAGACGGTGTCAAAATCCAGCAGAAACGCTGGATCATCTGCCCACGGCAGAATTTTTACCTCGCCGCGCACGCCGTGCGTGCTCACGATTTTACCGGCGTCAAGAAACTGTTTTTTCATGTGTATCCTCCGAAAAACGCGCCTGTGCGCGAAAAAATCCTCTTTGATAGAAGTATACCGCGTTTTGCCGCGCGGCGCAACGTTTTTTCATGGCAATGTGCGTCTGAAGCGCGCAAAAACTCCCGCGTCCGATGGACGCGGGAGCTTCCTGTGCTTATTTCTCAGTCAACGATCTCAACCGAGACCTTTTTGCCGGTGCGCTGCGCAACCGACTTGATGATGGTGCGGATCTCTTTTGCGATGCGGCCCTGACGGCCGATCAGCTTGCCCATGTCCTCGGGTGCAACCCGAAGCTCCAGCGTGGTAACCTCACCCTCGATCTCGTTTACCTGTACCTGATCAGGATTGTCAACTAAGCTCTTTGCCATATACAGCAAAAGATCTTTCATGTCAATACTCCTAAAGGGTTAAAGAACGTTCGCTTTTTTCAGCAGGCCGCGGACAGTGTCGGTAGGCTGAGCGCCGTTCTTGATCCACTGCTTTGCCTTTTCGGCGTCGATGGTGACAGCAGAATCGTTCTGCGGATCATATGTGCCGATTTCTTCGATGAAGCGGCCGTCGCGCGGGAAGTGGGAGTCGGCGACAACGATGCGATAGTAGGGGTTCTTCTTTGCACCCATTCTTCTGAGTCTGATCTTAACCATTGTAATTTCCTCCAAAAGTGAACTTTTCAAATATAATTTCGTAAAGCTTTTACATAGCTGAAACGACAGGTTACATACCGGGAAGTCCCGGGAAGCCGCCAAAGCCGCCCATCTTGCCCATGCGCTTCATCTTTTTCTGCGCGCCGGGACCGGAGAACTGCTTCATCATCTGATTCATCATGTCAAACTGCTTGAGCAGCTTGTTGATTTCCTCCACGCGGACACCCGCACCAGCTGCAATACGGCGTTTGCGGCTGTGGTTGAGGACGGATGGATTTTCACGCTCATACGGCGTCATTGACTGGATGATGGCCTCGGTGCGTGAAAGCGCCTTTTCGTCGATGGTGGCGTCCTTGAGCGCGCCCGCGTTCATGCCGGGCATCATGCCGGCAAGATCCTGAAGCGAGCCCATGCCCTTGAGCTGTACCAGCTGGTCATAGAAGTCGGCGAGCGTAAATTTGTTGCTGCGCAGCTTCTTTTCCAGCTCCTCGGCCTTTTTCTGGTCGAATGCGGCCTCGGCCTTTTCGATGAGCGTGAGCACGTCGCCCATGCCAAGAATGCGCGATGCCATGCGGCCGGGATGGAACGGCTCAATCTGATCGAGCTTTTCGCCCACGCCGATGAACTTGATGGGCTTGCCAGTGACGGCGCGAACCGACAGCGCCGCGCCGCCTCTTGCGTCGCCGTCGAGCTTGGAGAGCAGCACGCCGTCGATGTCGAGATATTCATTAAAGGTCTGTGCCGCGTTGACGGCGTCCTGACCAGTCATGGCGTCAACCACCAGAAGAATTTCGTGCGGCTTGACAGCGGCTTTAATAGCCTTAAGTTCGTCCATCAGCGCCTCGTCCACGTGCAAACGGCCAGCGGTATCAAGAAATACCATGTCGTTTCCGTGGCGAATGGCGTGGGCGATACCGGCCTTGGCGATATCAACGGGATTGCCCTGACCCATTTCAAAGACAGGCACGCCCGCCTGCTCACCGACGATTTGCAGCTGCTTGATGGCTGCGGGACGATAGACATCACACGCGCAAAGCAGCGGGTTTTTGCCCTGCTTTTTGAAGAACAGGGCGAGCTTGCCGGTCTGGGTGGTTTTGCCTGCGCCCTGCAGGCCGACCATCATGATGATTGTGGGCGGCTGAGACGCCATGTGGATTTTCTGGTTATCGCTGCCCATGAGTGCGGTGAGCTCTTCGTTGACAATCTTGACGATCATCTGCGC
>CAKTUT010000045.1 GCA_934621665.1 uncultured Oscillospiraceae bacterium
AGTCCAGCCTCCTCAACCGCATTCTCGGCGAGGAGCGCGTGATTGTCTCCAACATTGCGGGCACAACGCGCGACGCGATCGACAGCTATTTTGAAAATGAATGGGGCAAATATCTGTTCATCGACACGGCAGGTTTGCGCCGCAAGTCTAAGGTGGACGACGCAGTTGAGCGCTACAGCAATATGCGTACCGTCTCCGCTATTGAGCGCGCGGATGTGTGCCTGATCCTGATTGACGCAAACGAGGGCGTGACCGAGCAGGACACCAAGGTGGCCGGTCTTGCGCATGAAGCAGGCAAGGCGTGCATCATTGTTGTCAACAAGTGGGACGCGGTGGAAAAGGATACGCATACCATGGACAAGATGACGCAGGATATCCGCCGTGACTTGAGCTATATGCAATATGCTCCGGTTGTCTATATCTCGGCGCTGACAGGTCAGCGTGTGGATAAGCTGTATGAGACAATCAACGCCGTATCCAATCAGAACAGTATGCGCATCACCACCGGTATGCTCAACAACATTCTGGAGGATGCCACGGCGCGTGTGCAGCCGCCTACGGACAAGGGCCGCCGTCTGAAGATTTATTATATGACGCAGGTTGGCGTAAAGCCGCCGCACTTTGTCATTTTCTGCAACGATGCGAGGCTGTTCCATTTTTCATACCAGCGGTATCTGGAAAATCAGATTCGTGCGGTATTCGGTCTGACCGGCACGCCGGTGAAGATCACAATCCGCCAGAAAGGCGATAAAGAAGAAATCTGACAGAAATAAAAAACGCATCAGGCTTGCCCGATGCGTTTTTACTTATTTCTTTCGCCTGAAAATCACGCCGTAGACAAGCCACCAGACGAGCGCGCTGTAGGGAATTGCGCCGAACAGGTCGAGACAGGAGTGCTGCTTGACAAACACAGTGGACACAGAAATCAGTATGCCGAGCGGAATCATGATCCAGTGCAGATGGCGCTTTCGCAGCGACGGCGTATAAATTGCAGCGGCGGCCAGTGCGGCCGAGCCGATGACGTGCATGCTGGGAAAGACATTTGTATTGGTATCGGCGGCATAAATCTGCGCAACAAGCCGCGTAGCGATATTGGTATGCTCAAATACGGCGGGGCGAAGATCCTGACCATTCGGGAAAATCATGTCGAAAATGATCACAGGGATAAAGCCGAGGCCGATAAACGCCATGAAGCGCTTGAAGCTTTCCGCGTCCCACAGCATCAGGTACGTCGACATGACGACCAAAAACGGATGCCACAGACAATAGGGGATAATCATCCACTCACAGAACGGAATTTTTTCGTCCAGCGGAATATGCATGACGTGATAGTCGCTGACGATTACGTGCTCGGCAACGAGATATAAAATCAGATATACGACCCATACGGAAAGCATCCACAGATGACGATAGTTGTCAACTGTCCCGAGCTTCGGGAAGATGTGCTTTTGGTTGGACATAATCCGGAACAACCTGCCTTTACTTACCATTGTCGTATTCGTATCTTACAGACAACCGCGCGCAAATGCAATCGAAAACAGCAGAATTTAACAGTTTATTCACAAATCCGTGCCAAGCTGCGCTCAGCCTGCGACGTGACGCGAGGCGGCGTTTTGTGCGGCAGGACGGAAAAATAGCCGCTCCACGCGCTTATACAGCAGGAATGTCAGCAGCGATACCAGCACGCCTTTGAGCAGATTAAACGGCACGACGGCGAACAGTACAAGTGTTCCAAGATCATGCACGGCGGAGTTGACATCGCTTCCCATGGAGATGATCGCATCCAGCGGCAGACCGTAGAGCTCTGAGAACTTCGGAATCAGATACAACGCATTAAACAGGCTTCCAAATATGGTCATGACCGCCGTGCCAACAGCCAGCGCCGCAATTGCGCCGCGGCGGCTCTTATGAAGCGGATAGACGATGGATGCGGGGAGTACAAACGCGCAGCCAACGATGAAGTTTGCAAAATCGCCGACAAACGCGGTGCTCGTGCCCTTGAGCAGAAGCTTAAGCATGACCTTTAAAAGCTCGCACACAACACCGGGAACAGGGCCGAGGTAAAACGCGCAGATGAGCACCGGAACTTCGCTGAGGTCAATCTTGTAAAACGGCGGCGCGAAGAACAGCGGAATTTCGAGGTACATCAGTACCGCCGCGATGGCTGCAAATACGGCGATATAGCTCACGCGCCGCGCGGCGGAGAGCGGACGGCGATCATGGATGGCAAAGCGCTGCACCAGTGCAGCCAGCAGAGTCACGCCGGCTGAAATCAGCAGGCAGACAACCAGAAACAGCAGATTGTCCTTGACGGCAGAAAACAGTTCACGCATAAAAATCCTCCTTGTGTGAAACAAAATGCGACGCCCGGAAATCTTCGGGCGCCGCAGCGGTTTGATACGCGCAATCTGTCCGCACGCGGTGCGTGCAGACGACGTGCGATCTTCTTTCATCCAGACTATACTGTCGGTACCGGAGTTACACCGGTTCAGCTTGCGCGTGCGGACTTTACCGCCGGTCGGGAATTGCACCCTGCCCTGAAGATCCATAATTCAGTTTGACCACATTATATACACGCCGCTGTCAGTTGTAAAGAGGAAAATACGAGGGTATAAAAAATGGCGCCGCATTCTGTGCGGCGCGGTAAAATGTGAATTGTAACAATTTGTTGACAAATTGATGAACAGTTTCTGTTATACTACACGTAAAAAGCTGTATACAGCAACAGAAAAGCGTGGTGAGATCTATGACCTGCACCTTTACCGGCCACCGGCCGGAGCGGCTGCCTTGGGGCGACGATGAGGCCGATGAGCGATGCCTTGCGCTGCAATTTCTGATTGCGGAGGCACTTGCCGCTGCGTATTACGACGGCTATCGCGAGTTTCTGTGCGGGATGGCGCGGGGCTGTGATCTGTACTTCGCGCAGGCCGTTGTCAATCTGCGAAAAATTCATCCGGATGTGCGGCTTACGGCCATGATCCCGTGCCCAAGTCAGCCGGACGGCTGGCGGGAAGAGGAACGCCAGCGCTATGTCTCGCTCTGCGAACAGGCGGATGCGGTATGTGTGTTTGAGCCGGTCTATTCTGACGGCTGTATGCTGCGGCGCAACCGAGCCATGGTGGACGCGTCGCAGCGTATTATCAGCGTCTATGACGGCGGCGATGGCGGCACAGCCTATACCGTCCGCTATGCCGAGCGCATGGGACGCGAGATCATCCGGCTCTGGGTGTAATTATTTCGGCATGGCAAGGCCGTGCATTACGCCGCCCTTTTCGGCTGATGCAACGTCACCGCCAATCACGTCGTCTTTATAGACAAGGAGCGTTGCGTAGAAGTTTTCTTTTCCATCCGGATAGTTTGTAATGGCGTAGACATAGCGCCGGACGGTTTTGCCTGCGTATTCGCTCAGATCAAAGCCCTGTGACATCTGAAGCTCGTTATAGCGCTGAAACACCTCCGATGGGTCGGTTGGAATGCGAACCTCCTGCGTCTGGACAGGCTCTTCCGAGACCTCCCAGCCATACGAGGAAAGATAGGCGATGCGCGCTTCGTTCGTTTTGATTTTCTCCGGCGCCGGCGTTTGTGCGGAAGCATCGGGAGCTGGTGCGGCGTCACCGGAGCGGCTCAGCAGAACGGCCAGAACGGCAACGATGAGTGCGATGAGAAGCAGCATCGCAATGATTTTTCTTTTGGAGACTTTTGCAGTCATGATCACCATGCGGAATTCCTCCAATTCAAAGTAAGGTAGTACAACCTATTGATCGCCCGGCGCGAATATGACAAAAGGAAGAAACAAGCCATGCAGAGACTGGACAGAATTTTATCGGAGGCGGGCGTCGCCAGCCGCAAGGAGCTGCGCGCGATCATCCGTGCCGGGCGCGTATGTGTAAATGGAACATCTGTACGCAGCGAGACGGAGAAATTTGACGAGCAGACTGCCGAGATTACGCTTGACGGCCAGCCGGTTGTCAAGCGCTATACAGTGCTGCTGATGCTGTACAAGCCCGCAGGATACGTCACGTCCAGCGACGACCCGTCCGGGCCGACCGTCATGGAGTTGATTCCGGACAACTACCGCCGTCTTGGCGTGATGCCGGTCGGACGGCTTGATAAAGCAACGGAAGGGCTGCTGCTGTTTACAAACGACGGCGTCCTTGCGCATAAACTCATCAGCCCGCGCAGCGGTGTATGGAAAACATACTATGCCGAGCACGAGGGAGAGGCAGATGCGGCGGACATTGCGGCGTTTGCCGCTGGGCTTACACTTGGCGACGGCACGAGATGCCTGCCGGCAAAGCTTATCTCGCAGGGCGCGGGCAAAAGCCTGATTGAGGTACAGGAGGGCAAGTATCACCAGGTGCGCCGGATGATGGCGTCACGTGGGATGCCGGTCAGCTATCTCAAGCGCGTGAAAGAAGGGGGGCTTACACTGGAAAATCTGGAGAAAGGCGCATGCCGGGAGCTGGAGCTTTCTGAACTGGAGGCGGCGCTTGGCACTGCGTTGTGACTTTTCACAATGGAAAAAGTGACTTTTTCAGACAGAAAAGATGGGGTGTTTTAGCGTATATGACGAAGAATTATCAATAGTTCACAAATTCATCGACACTTTTTGAAATAAAATGTCAAAAGACTCTTGCAATGATGCCGAAATCGTAGTATTATGTCAATGGTTGTTTGTGTAAAAAGCATCATTTGAGGAGGGTACGTTTATGTCCAGCCGTATTTTTCAGAGCGTGATCGTACAGATGAAAGAGGCGACCGACCGTGTGATTGGCGTAATTGACGCAGACAGCAATGTCATTTCGTGCAGTGACACGTCCATGATTGGAGAAAAGTGGCCGGAGGCGGTCATCAAGCTCAACAGCGCGCCGGATTCCATCGTAGTGGTCGATCATAAGACGTTTAAGCCGCTGGTCAGCTGGAGTGCTTACTTTGACTATGCCGTGTTTGCCGAGGGCGACGACGAGACGGCGCGCAGCCTGTGCGTCATGGCGTATGTTGCGCTCAACGGCGCAAAGACCTATTATGAGGAAAAGCACGACAAGGGTACCTTTGTCAAAAACATTATCACCGACAATATTCTGCCGGGCGATATCTATATCCGCGCAAAGGAGCTGCACTTCGTTACCGATGTGCCGCGTGCGGTGTTCCTGATCCGTCAGGTTACGCGCGCCGACGTTTCGGCCGTGGATGTGCTCAGCGGCATGTTTACCGACCGCCAGCAGGACTTTGTCCTCAGCATCAATGAAACGGACATTGCCATTGTCAAGCAGATTACGCCCAGCACCGACCGCGACGAGCTCATCCGCATTGCCCAGCAGATTGAAGATACGCTTCGATCCGAGTTGTTCATCAAGACGGTTATCGGCATCGGCACAGTGGCAAGTCATCTGCGCGAGCTGGCTGACGCTTACAAGGAGGCGCAGGTCGCAATTGAGGTGGGCAAGGTCTTTGACACAGAAAAGACCATCATCAACTATGAAAATCTCGGCATTGGCCGCCTGATCTATCAGCTGCCGACGACGCTGTGTGAGATTTTCCTATCTGAGGTGTTCAAGAAGAACTCTATCGACACGCTCGATCAGGAGACGCTGTTTACGATTAATAAGTTCTTTGAAAATAACCTCAATGTTTCTGAGACGTCCAGAAAGCTGTTCGTCCACAGAAATACGCTGGTCTACCGTCTGGAAAAGATCAAAAAACTGACGGGGCTTGACCTGCGTGAATTTGACGACGCGATCATCTTTAAGGTGGCGCTGATGGTCAAGAAGTATCTGGTGTCGCGCGAGAACCGCATTATCTGATCGTTTTCGTGCGTCACCCTGCATTGGGAGACCGATATGATCGAATTTACAAACGTAGTAAAAACCTATGAGCCCGGCACAAAGGCGCTCAACGGCGTGTCACTGAAGATTGATGACGGCGAGTTCGTGTTCTTGGTCGGTCCGTCCGGCTCGGGCAAGTCCACGCTTATTAAGCTTCTGACCGCCGAGCTGATGCCCACGTCCGGAAACGTATTTGTTAACGGCTTTGCGCTGGAAAAAATCCGCGCGCGTGCCATCCCGTATATGCGCCGGACGCTCGGCGTTATTTTCCAGGATTTCCGTCTGATCGACAATAAGTCGGTCTATGACAACGTGGCGTTTGCCATGCGCGTCATTGGCGCGCCGGAAAGCGAAATCAAAAAGCGCGTTCCGTATGTGCTGGAGCTGGTGGGACTGGAAAACAAGAGCCGCCGTTTGCCGCATGAGCTTTCCGGCGGCGAGCAACAGCGTGTTGCCATTGCGCGTGCGCTGGTCAATAACCCAAGCGTCATTGTCGCTGACGAGCCTACCGGCAACCTTGACCCGGCGCGCTCGCTTGAAATCATGATGCTTTTGGAGCAGATCAATGCGCTTGGAACAACGCTTCTTGTCGTCACACACGAAAAGGAACTGGTCAACCGCTTTACCAAGCGCGTGATCGCCATCGACGAGGGCAAGATCATCAGCGACGGAATGGACGGGTACTATTTCAATGAAAAAGAATAATATTGGTTACTTATTTCGGGAGGGTGTCCGCGGCGTATTTCTGCACGGCTTTATGTCGTTTGCGGCTGTGTGCGTAACGGTTGCCTGCCTGATTATCATGGGTACGTTTTCCCTGATTTTGTACAATCTGCACGTCATGATTATTGATCTGGAAAAAGAAAATGAGGTGCTGGTCTATATCGACGAGAATTACTCCGAGGCCGAGGCCAAGAGTGTTGGCTCACAGATCAACATGATCTCCAACGTCCACAATGCCGTGTTCGTCTCGCGCGAGCAGGCACTGGAGGACTTCCTGGATGAGCAGACAAACTCGTCTGCCTTTGACGGCGTCACGTCCGATACGCTGCGCGACCGTTTTGTTGTCACGATGGAAAACAATGCGCTGATGCAGCAGACCGTGGATAAAATCCGTGAAATTGACGGCGTTGCCGATGTGACGGCGCATTATGAGATTGCAAACGGCTTCCAGACGCTGCAAAAGGTCTTGAACATCGCATCGTCAGTCATTATCATCGTGCTGTTTGTGGTGTCACTGTTCATCATTTCCAATACCGTTAAGCTTGCCATGTATGACCGCAAGGAAGAGATCGCCATCATGAAGATGGTTGGTGCGACGAACAGCTTCATCCGCCTGCCGTTCGTGGTGGAGGGCTTTATTCTTGGTATGCTTGGTGCGGCCATTGCGTTTTTCCTGCAATGGGGACTTTACAACTTTCTGGAAAGCAAGATCGCGGCCATTGACACGCTTCAGCTTGTGACGGTTGTCCCGTTTACCGAGGTGATCGAGCTGGTTGCGGTGATGTACGCGCTGACCGGCTTCGCCGTGGGCGTGGTAGGCAGCTTGCTGTCCATCCGTAAGTTCCTGAAAGTCTAAGAGGAGGAGCTACATGAAAACAGGTAAAAAGGGCAATGTAAGACGTGTCATTTCCATCGTCCTCGCGGTCTTGATTCTGGGTTCGCTTGTTTCCGGCGCGCTTGTCGTGCTGGTCAACGCCGCAAGCTCCAGCGAAATTAAAGACGAACTGGTTGCGCTGCGTGAGCAGCAGGCCGAAATTCAGGCCAAGAGCGACGCGCTGGAGGCCAGCATCAACGAAAACCAGAGCAAGACGCAGACCATTGTCAGCCAGAAAGCTGACATCGACCAGCAGATGGAAATCTCGCGTGAAAAGATTGAAAATCTCAAGGCGCAGGTTCAGCAGTATAGCCTCCTGATTGCGGAAAAGCAAAAAGAGGTTGATGCGTCGGTCGAAAAGGAAGAAACACTTCAAAATCAGTATAAAACCCGTATCCGCTCGATGGAGGAGACTGGCCGCGTGTCGTACTGGTCGATTCTGTTTCAGGCAAGCAGCTTCTCTGATTTGCTTGACCGCGTAGATATGATTCAGGAGATTGCTGAGTCCGACCAGCTGATGCTCAAGCAGCTTCAGGCTGCCACGGAAGCAGTCAAGGCCGAGCGCGCAGAGCTGGAGCAGCAAAAAGCCGAGCTTGAGACTGCGCAGGTGCAGCTGAATGAGGAGCAGGCCGTTCTGGAAGCTCAGCGAGAGCAGGCGGACAAGCTAATTCTTCAGATGCAGATTGAATACGCTGCGCTGTCCGATGAGTTCAAGGCCGCTGAAGAGGCCGAGGATGAAATCCGGCAGAACATCAAAAAGACCGAGACGGAGTATTTTAACGCGCTGCAAAAGGAGAAAGCTGAGGCCGAGCGCATTGCCGCGCTCAACCGGCAGAACAACACGAAAGCAGATGCTAATGCGTCCGGCGCTACGTCTACCGGCGGCTTCCTGTTTCCGCTGGCCTATTCAAACGGTGTGACATGTGCCTATGGTCCGCGGACGCATCCAATCTATGGCTACAACGGTTTCCACTATGGCGTTGACCTTGGATCCAGCATGAATACGGCCATCTATGCAACCAAGAGCGGCACGGTTACTGCTTCGAGCTACGGCAACGCAAACGGCTATTACGTGACGATCAATCACGGCGACGGCTATTCCAGTCTGTATGCGCATATGGTCAGCAACGAGGTATCCGTCGGCGATTATGTGACGCAGGGACAGGTGATCGGCCACGTTGGTACATCTGGCTGGTCCACAGGCCCGCATCTGCACTTCGAGATCTATCTCAACGGCTCAAACGTGAACCCAATGAGCTATATCTCCGTGCCGTAAGCGTATTTTAGAGAGCAAAACTTTCCCACAGCCTGTATTTGCGGGCTGTGGGTCAGATTTTTCTGCGGATTTGAGGTGTCATATGAAAAAAGCTTGGAAAGTGATTCTGATGATTCTGGCGTTTGCCGTGGCAATTGGCGCTGCGGTGCTGATTACCTACACACAGACAGCCAATTATTATATGAACGAGGCGTTTGCCTCATCGCGCACGGCGCAGAAAACAGAGGAAATTCAAGCGTATCTCGACCACTATTTTATTGACGACTACGACAATGAAGCGCTGGCTGATGCTGCGGCTGCGGCAATGGTGGAGGCGACCGGTGACCAGTGGAGCTACTATCTGAGTGCGGACGCGTATGAAAGCTATCTTGAAGCCGTCCAGAACGCCTATGTCGGCATCGGCGTGACGATCACACTTGACGAGGCGGCCGGCGGAATGCGCATTGAGGACGTTACGCCGGGCGGTTCGGCAGAAGAGGCCGGAATTAAAATCGGCGATATTCTAACGGAGGTTGCGGGCGAAAGGACGATTGATCTTGGCATTGACGGCACACGCAATCTGGTACGCGGTGAAGAGGGGACGACCATTCACCTGACGTTTTTGCGCGGCGACGAGACGCTGGAATACGATGTGGAACGCCGCAGCATCCAGACGCCGGTTGCCGAAAGCCGGATGCTGGACGGGGAAATCGGCTATGTGAAAATCAATAACTTTGATGAGCGCTGTGCCGATGAGAGCATTGCCTGCATTGAGGACGTTCTGGCGCAGGGCGCAAAGGCGATTGTTTTTGACGTGCGCTTTAACGGCGGCGGTTACGCCGAAGAGATGGTCAAAGTGCTTGATTACATCCAGCCGGAGGGTGAGCTGTTTGTTGCCGTGGACTACGCCGGGCGCAGGGAGGTTGACACTTCTGACGCAAGCTGCCTCAACATTCCGATGGCAGTGCTGGTCAACGAGGACAGCTATTCGGCTGCGGAGTTCTTCGCTTCGTCGTTCCAGGAGTTTGGCACGGGAACGGTTGTCGGTGAAAAGACGTGCGGCAAGGGCAATTTCCAGACGTCGTTCCCGCTGAGCGACGGTTCGATGCTGAATATCTCCATCGGTAAATATTATACGCCGAGCGGTAAGAGCTTGTCGGAAACAGGCGTGACGCCAGATATTGAGGTATCCATTTCCGACGAGGATTATGCCGCGGTGTACTACGGAACGCTGGAAGATGCGGATGACGCACAGCTTCAGGCTGCAATTGACGCGGTTCGGGCGAAAATCTCTTGACATACGGTGTAGCCACCATATATAATGACATCCGATTATGGGCAGGAAAATCCTGCAAATTGTTATCGTTTGGAAGGAAGACGTTAGATTATGGCAAAGGAATTTAAAATCAGCACGCTTCGGCTAAAAGAACTGGAGCAGGAACTTAACTATTTAAAGACAACGCGCGAAAAGGAAGTCGCGGAACAAATAAAAGAGGCGCGCTCGTTTGGCGACCTGTCAGAGAACAGCGAATACGACGAGGCAAAAAATGAGCAGGCAAAGCTCTATGGCCGTATTGCCGAAGTTGAGAACATTCTGGCGCACGCCGTCATTATCGACGAGAGCGAAGAGGATAACGGCCTGATCGGCCTTGGATGCACGATCAAGGTACTTGACCTTGACACCGAAGAGGAAGAGCTATACGCCATCGTCGGCTCACAGGAGGCAAACCCTATGGAATGCCGCATTTCCGACGACTCGCCGTTTGGCCGCGCAATGATCGGACACAAGGTCGGCGATATTGTTGAGATCGAAGCGCCGGTAGGTGCGCTTAAGTATAAGGTTCTGACTGTCGAAAAATAACAGAGAAGAGATAGGGGCGCAGCCCCGGAGGAACGTATGGATCAGGAAAATAAGCAGCAAGCGCAGAATGAAATTTCTGTCGGCGATCAGATCAAGGTTCGCCGTGAAAAGCTGGCGCAGCTTCAGGCGGAGGGAAAAGACCCGTTCCAGCTGACGAAGTTTGTCGTCACCAGCAACGCGCAGGAGATCAAGGATCACTTTGACGAGATGGAGGGGCAGCCTGTTTCCATTGCCGGCCGCATGATGTCAAAACGCGGCATGGGCAAGGTCTCGTTCTGTGATATTCAGGACAAAACCGGCCGCATTCAGCTCTACGCCCGCAAGGATGAGATGGATGAGGCGGATTATAACCGCTTTAAGAAGTATGACATCGGCGACATTGTCGGCATCGACGGCGAGGTGTTCCGCACGCAGCGCGGAGAGATGAGCGTGCGCGCTAAGAAAATTACGTTGCTGTCGAAGTCGCTTCTGCCGCTGCCGGAGAAGTTCCACGGCCTGACCGACAAGGAAATGCGCTATCGTCAGCGCTATGT
>CAKTUT010000046.1 GCA_934621665.1 uncultured Oscillospiraceae bacterium
GTCCGGTGTGCTACCGTTACACAAATCCCCTATAGAATATTGCTGCGTCAAAACGCAAATATCATTATACAGATAAACCCCGAAATGTCAAGATTATTTTTTTATTTTTTGCAAAAATTAAAAATGTTTTTTCGGTGTCAGCTGACAAGCACTACATTTGAAACCTCTGGCAGCGCAGCCGGCTTTTTCCGTGCGGAAATCCGAAAAGTACCGGATGCGCACGCCGTGCGGATTTTGACAAGGAAAACCGACTTGTTTTTTCTAATCCTGCGGCCGGTTGGAACGCAGTGAAACCGGCATATTAAACACTGTGGAACTTGCGCAGGAGAGGATGAGGCAAATGATGAATACAAAACTGAAACGTCTGCGCCGCACCGCCGCGGCGTTTGCGCTGGCGCTGGCACTTGCGGGACAGGCGCTTGCCGCCACGCCGGAATATCTGATTCCCGGCGGGAATACGATTGGAATCAAGCTTTATGCAAAAGGACTGCTCGTCACCGAGGTCAGCGACGGAAGCGCGGCGCAGCGCGCGGGGCTTCGCGAGGGTGACGCGATTCTGGCGGCGGACGGCGAGGCACTGACGTCGGTTCAGTCGCTGCGCGCGCTGGTGCAAAACGGAAAGCCGTTGGTACTGACGCTGGCGCGCGGCGGGCAGGCGGCGGAATTTTTGGTCAGTCCCGAAAAATCGGACGGCACCTACCGCCTTGGTGTCAGCATTCGCGACCACATCGCGGGCATCGGCACGGTGACGTATTATGATCCCGACACCGGCGCGTTCGGCGCGCTGGGTCACGGCGTGGGCGGACTGCTTGACATGGGACTGCTCCCGGTATCCTCCGGGCTTGTCGTCTCGTCCAGCGTCTGTGACGTTAAGCGCGGCAGCAGCGGCGCGCCGGGCGCGCTGCGGGGCGAGTTTGATCTGACGCACGCCGTCGGCTCGGTCACGGCCAATCTGCCGCAGGGCGTATTTGGCGTAATGACGGACGTACCGCAGCGCGCAGCCGTCCCGGTTGCAGCAAACGGCGACGTGCATATCGGAAACGCGACCATTTTGTCAAACGTCAGCGGCAATACGGTGGAGGAATTTTCCGTTCAGCTGGAGCGGCTGAATCCCGACGCGGAAAACGGGCGCAACCTGCTTTTGCGCGTTACCGACGAGCGTCTGCTGGCGCTGACCGGCGGCATTGTACAGGGCATGAGCGGCAGCCCGATTCTACAGGATGGCAGGCTGGTCGGCGCAGTCACGCACGTGCTGGTGAGCGACCCGACGCGCGGCTATGGCATCCTGATTGAAAATATGTTGGATGCGGTGGAGTGCGCGGAAAGCGCGGCATAGGTGCAACTCCGGCGGCAGAGCGTTTCCGCTCTGCCGCCGGGCGAAATGCAGCTTTCCATCTTCTGCAAAATGTGATAAAATAATCTCAGAACTTAGCGAAAGCGAGGCCGCCCTATGGCCAGACGAAAATCTGATTTGAATACCATTTACATATCCGAACGCTTGCAGCAGTGCCTGCAGCCGATTGCTCGCTGCGCGCTGACCAGCGTTGTTGCGCCCATGGGCTATGGCAAAACGACTGCCGTCAACTATTTTCTTGCGGCGCGCGTAAAGAGCGAACATGCCGCCGTTGTGCGCGTCAGCATCTATTCCAGCGATCTGTCGATTTTCTGGAAAAGCGTGCAGGACGCGTTCAGCTATGCGGGACTGGCGTTTTTGTGCGAGTATGACCGTCCTGCCGACGCAGCGGGCGCAAGTCTTTTGACCGACGCGATCTGTCACGAGCTGATGCGGCTGGACGTGCCGTGCTATGTGTTTCTTGACGATTTTCATCTGCTGGACGACGCGCGTGCGGTGGAGTTCTTGTGTGCGTTGGCACGCCGGATGCCAGAACACGCGCATCTGATCGTTGCCAGCCGAAGTTCTTTTCTGCCCGCGGAGGAGATTGTGCGCCTTGGCTCGCGGCTGTACCGGATCGAGACCAGGCAGCTCCGTCTGACGGAACGTGAACTTCCGGTCTATGTCCGCCGCTGCGGCGCGGCGCTCAGCGACGAGCAGTTATCTGCGCTGCTCCGCTCAACCGAGGGCTGGTTCTCCGCCGTCTATCTGAATCTTTGTACGCTTTCAGAGTGCGGCGCGCTGGCCGGGAGCGGTTCTGATATCTACGCGCTGTTTTCCGCCGCCATGATTGCGCCGCTGCCGTCCGAGCAGCAGGAATTTCTTGCGGCCATGGGGCTTGCCGACGAGTTTACGGCGGAGATGGCGCAGTTTTTGACCGGAAACAATGATACGCCCTCGCTTTTGGCGCGGCTGACCGGGCATAACGCCTTTGTCACACGTCTGCCGGACGGCGTACACTTCCGCTTTCACCACATGATGAAGCAGTGCGCCGAGCAGACGTTTCTGACGCTCCCGCCAGAGCGGCAGCGCAGCTACCATGCGCGCTACGGCCGCTGGTACGAAACACACGTCCAGTATCTTTACGCGCTGCGCGCCTATGAGCGTGCAGGAGACTATGACGCGGCGCTGCGCGTGATCGTAAACGACGCAGGAATCCTGCTTGCGTCGATGAAACCGGAGGAGGCGCTTTCGTTTTTATCATCATGCCCGCCAGAGACGCTCAAACGAAACCCGGCAGCCATCCTTGTTTTGATGCGGCGTCTGTTTACGTGGCGGCAGATTCCAAAAATGATGGAGCTCAAGGCGCTTTTGTCGCAGGCCATTGACGAGCAGCCCGGCATGACGGCGGAGGAGCGTGGGAACCTGCTTGGCGAGTGTGATCTGATCATGAGCTTTCTCATGTACAACGACATCTCCAAAATGAGCCGCTTGCACCGCAGCGCAAGCAGCCAGATGTCTCGTCCCGCCGTCAGCATCCGCAACGAGGGAAGCTGGACGTTTGGCTCGCCGTCGGTTTTGATGATGTTCCATCGCACGCCGGGGCAGCTGGAGATGGAGCTGGCGGAGATGAACGACTGTATGCCGCACTACTACCAGATTACGAACAACCACGGCCTTGGCGCGGAGAAAATTATGGACGCCGAGGCGGCGTTTGCTCGTGGGCAGCTGGAGGACGCGCAGATTCTTCTGGCGCGCGCCACGGCGACGGTACAGGACGCGGGACAGGAAAATATGGCGCTGTGCTGCGATTTTCTGGCGCGTCGGCTGTCGATGTTTACCGGCGCGCCGCTGCATCAAGCGCCGGAACAAAAACGTGCCGAGCTGATGGCGCAGCACAATCTCATGTGGCTGAATATCTTTAACAGCGCCTGCGCCTATTGCGCCGCGCTGCTCCCAAGGACAAAGGACATTCCCACACCGTTCATCGGCCATACGCTGCGCGAGGTAAGCTACCTTGCGCCATGCCGGCCGATGATGGAGATGATTGAAAATCAGGTGTATCTGGCGCAGGGCGAGGCTGCGCAGGTCATCGGCCGCAGTGAAGGGCTGCTTGGGACGTGTCAGGCGATGGGCTATGCGCTTGTCGCGCTTTACGTGCGCATCCAGACTGCCGCCGCGTATGCGCTGCTGGGACGGCGCGCCGAGGCTGCTGCGTTTTTGCGGCAGGCGGTGCAGGATGCGCTTCCGGACGGTCTTGTGATGCCGTTTGCCGAGAATTACCGTTACCTTGAAAAAATCCCGGCGGCACTCTGGCTGGACGGGGCGGACGCGTTCGCTGCGCAGATTGCCGCGCTTGGACAGCAGCTTGCGGCGCGCTGCGCGCAGGCGCTTTCCGGTGCTGATGCCCCGGCGGCGCTTACGGGGCTGACCGGACGCGAGAGCGAAATTGCCGAACTGCTTGCTGCGCACCTGTCAAACCGCGAAATTGCGGAGCGGCTGTATCTGTCGGAGGGCACGGTGAAGCAGTATTTAAACCAGATCTACGCCAAGCTTCAGATTACCGGCGACACGCGCACCAAGCGCAGACGGCTGATACAGCTGCTGCAATAATGGCAGGCAAAAACAGCAGCCGCAGAATCAGATGTTCTGCGGCTGCTGTTATGTTATTGACATCTTGTTTAATAATAAACTTCCACAAGCAGAAATTTACAATTTATATACGGCAATCATTTCATCTTCGCACATTTCCCCATTCTCTGTGAATCCATACTTTCTGTAAAAATCTCTGGCGTGCGTATTTTCGGGTTCATAAGATAGCCATACGTTTTCTGCTTCTCCGAATGGGAACGTACGAATTAAATTCATGGCTGCATCCATTGTCTGCTTACCGAATCCCTGCCCCTGATACTTCTTATCAATCATCAAGCGCCAAATATTATAGTTCTCTTTAATCAAATCACTTTCATTTTCGTCGCCCACTGTCCCCTTGCCGATCATAACAAATCCAATCAGGCTTTCATCATTATAAACGGCTAGAGGCAGAACGTTATTCCCCTCATTTCTTGTTGCATAGGCTTCCGCCAGACTCTGTACATTTTCTGCAACGAAATCTTTCTGATCATCAAAAGGCTTCAAAGCGCAGACTTTCCAGACGTTCGCGTTTGTAATTTCTTCCAATTTAATCATAATCGTCCTCCATAAATACTTATTTATCTACATCCTATCACGACTCAGCTCATGGTACAACAAAAAGTAAGAGCGGTGCCGCGCGCAGCACCGCTCAAGCGTTATTAAATATGCAGCAGCGCCACGGCGATGCTGAAATAGATCAGCAGCGACAGGAAATCCACCATCGTGGTAATCAGCGGCGAGGCCATGACCGCCGGGTCAAAGCCAAGCTTTTTCGCCACCAGCGGCAGCGTACAGCCAACCAGCTTTGCGATAAATACCGTCAGCGCCAGTGACAGGCATACAACCAGCGCAACGGTCGTGCTGACGCTGTCATTGTGCATCAGCAGATGATCAACCAGCATGACCTTGGCAAAGCACGCGATGGCAAGGCAGATACCGCAGAGCACCGCCACGCGGATTTCTTTCCAGATGATCTTGAACAGATCCCGGAACTCTACCTCACCCAGACCAATACCGCGGATGATGGTGACGCTCGCCTGTGAGCCCGCATTGCCGCCCGTGTCCATCAGCATGGGGATAAACGCCGTCAGACACGGCAGGACGCCCAGCGCGTCCTCAAACTTTGAGATGACAAGTCCTGTCAGCGTGGCCGAAATCATCAGCAGCAGCAGCCAGGGGATACGGTTTTTCCAGATTTCAAACGGCGACGACCGCAGATACGGATGCTCAGACGGCAGCATAGCGGCCATTTTTTCCATGTCCTCGGTGGTCTCGTCCTCAATAACGTCCATGGCGTCGTCGAATGTGATGATACCGACCATCCGGTTCTCGGTATCCACAACCGGCAGCGCAAGGAAGTTATATTTGGAGAACATCTGCGCGACCTGCTCCTGATCGTCAAGCGTGTTGACCGAGATCACGTGTTCCTGCATGATCGACTCGATGGTTGCATCGTCATCGTCGCACAAAAGCAGATCTTTGACCGTGACAAGGCCAATGAGCTTGTGCCCGCGCGTGACATAGCAGGTGTAGATGGTCTCCTTGTCAATGCCGGTTCGGCGGATGCGGAGAATAGCCTCCTCCACTGTCATGCTCGGCCGCAGGGAAACATATTCAGTCGTCATGATTGAGCCTGCGGAATCCTCGGGATAACGCAGAATCTCATTGATCTGCTTGCGCATCTCCGGCTCGGCCTGTGTCAGGATACGCTGGACGACGTTCGCCGGCATCTCCTCCACAATATCAACCGCGTCGTCAACGTACAGCTCATCAATGACCTCTTTGAGCTCGGAATCGGAGAAGCCGCGGATCAGCAGCTCCTGAAGCTCGGGCTCCATCTCAACAAATGTCTCCGCCGCCAGCTCCTTTGGCAAAAGCCGGAACAGCAGCGGCAGCCGCGCTTCATCAACCTCTTCCAGCACGGCGGCAATATCTACGGGATTCATGGTGTTGAACAAATCCCGCAGAGAATAGTAGCGCTTCTCTTCCAAAAGCTTGAGAAGCGTATTGCGCAATGAAAATTGCAGTTCTGCCATGAGCCTTTCCTCCTAATCGAATTTTGCTGATCGGAAGTAAGGACACGTCACAGGCATATCAGCAGTGGAAAAGCAGAGCGCATGAAAGCGGCTCTACTCCGGTGCAACTTCGGCCTGCGGATGTGCCGGTACTACTTCCTGCGTCCATCTGTTTTCCCTCCTCTATTGGTCAAATGCGAAATTTCCGTGCAGAAAACCGCACAAGCATTCTTTTTAATTTTAGACGCTGTTTTTTCGTTTGTCAACCGGAAAACCACCTTTCCGGCGGGTAATTGCAGCGGTTATTTCATTTTGCCGAAAAATATGCTAGAATAGAAAAAACATATGAAAAGAGGAAGCCGTATGCAGACCCGGAAGCTCTATTATCTCGATTCCCATATGCAGGAATTTGACGCGCGCGTTATCTCCTGTTCGCCGTCAAAGCACGGCTATGACGTTGTGCTTGACCAGACCGCATTTTACCCGGAGGGCGGCGGGCAGCCGGGCGACACCGGCACGCTTGGCGCGGCGCGTGTGACCGACACGCACGAGCAGCGCGGTGAGATTGTCCACTACTGCGACGCGCCGCTTTCGCCGGGCGAGACGGTGCACGGAATAATTGACTGGGCACGGCGCTTTGGCTTTATGCAGCTGCACAGCGGCGAGCATCTGATCAGCGGCATTGTCCACCGGCGTTTTGGCTATGACAACGTCGGCTTTCACATGGGCGCAGAGATGACGACCATCGACTTTTCCGGGATGCTGACGTGGGATGAGCTGCGCGCGGTGGAGCGCGAGGCAAACGAGGCCGTCTGGCGCAATTTTGCCGTAGAGGTCACATGGCCGGACGCCGAGGCGTTAAAGGACATTCCCTACCGCAGCAAAAAGGAGCTGACGGGCGATGTGCGCATCGTCACATTCCCGGGCGTGGACATCTGCGCGTGCTGCGGCACGCACGTCAGCAGCACGGGCGAAATCGGACTGATTAAAATCTTCACGTGTCAGAAATTCCATGACGGCGTGCGGCTGGAGATTCTGTGCGGTGAAAAGGCATATACCTATGCGTCCGGCCTTATTGACCAGAACCACGAAATTTCCACACTGCTTTCCGCCAGACCGCCGCAGACGGCATCAGCCGTGCGGAAGCTTCAGGACGATCTTGCACAGCAGAAGCTGCGCGCAGTCCAGCTTGAGCGCCAGCTGGTGGCGGTAAAGACGGATGCGCTGCGCGGCGCGGGAAACGTACTGCTCATTGAGTCCGGATTCAGCGCCGATGGTCTGCGCTTCCTTGCAACCGAGGCCGCAGCTGTGTCCGGTGGCCGCTGCGCGGCGTTCTGCCAGAGCGGGCAGGGCTATTCCTATTGCATTGCCGAGGAAAACGGCGACCTGCGCGCATTTACCGCGCGCATGAACGCGGCGCTTCACGGACGCGGCGGTGGAAAACCGTTCTTTGTTCAGGGCTCGGTGCAGGCGACAGACACAGAAATTCGCGCGTTTTTTGCACAGGAGGCAGAGGCATGATTCAGGATATCGCTCCGCACATCTATCACAATGAAATCTCATTCCAGACGCCCGCACCTACAGACTATGTTCTGTATTTTTCCCCAAAGCACAGCTTATATGTCTGCAACCGGGACGGACTGCTCCGCCTGCCGGAGCTTCGGGAGCTTTCCGCGCCGGAGGCTTCGCTTCAGTATCTGTTTTCCATCGACAGCCGGGCATACTATCTGATGCAGGACGCGCCCGCGCCGGAAGAGGCGGACGGCTTTTCGTATCTGCCGACAAATCGCCTGCGCGCATGCCACAAGGACGAAACGCTGTTTGCCTGTGCGGCGGCGGAAAGCCTTTCACGCTGGTATGACATCACGCGCTTTTGCGGCCGCTGCGGTGGAAGCATGGAAAAAAGCCGCACCGAGCGCGCTATGGTCTGTCCCAAATGCGGCAATACCGTCTATCCGAAAATCTGCCCGGCAGTGATTGTAGCGGTACACGACGGCGAGCGTCTGCTGCTGACGCGCTATAAAAACCGTCCCATCAAGCACTATGCGCTTGTGGCGGGCTTTAACGAAATCGGCGAGTCGATTGAGGACACCGTCCGCCGTGAGGTGCTGGAGGAAACGGGCGTGCACGTTAAAAATCTCCGATTTTACAAGTCACAGCCGTGGGTGTTTACCGATACGCTGCTGTTCGGCTTCTACGCTGAGCTTGACGGAAGCGACCATATCACCGTGCAGGAGGACGAGCTTTCCGAGGCGCTGTGGGTCGCGCGGGATGAGCTCCCGGAGGATACGTCGCACATCAGTCTGACCGCCGAGATGATTGAGCGCTTCCGCCGCAGCGAGGTATCGGCGCAAATACCGCAGCATTGTGAATAATTCTCAAATTTTCGCGCACGGGGCTTTCCTTTTGTACCCGCGCGTTGTAAAATACTCATAAAGTTTAAAAGCAAAGGGCGGATTGGGCATGGATCAGGAAAAAAACGAACAGCAGTTGAATGAGATCACGCTTTCCCAGCAGCAGGACAATACTGTGTCCGCAGAACCGGCAGAGGCAGAGGAGAAAAAAACCTCCGTAACCGACAGCCGCGACATGACGCGGCGCAATCTGCTGCACGTGATGTGCGGTGGATATCTGCTGTATCTGGCCTACAAGCTGATTGCCGGCTTTGCCGATGAAATCGGCACGACCGGCTGGACGGGCAACACAATCATTGCGCTCATCGGCGCGGTGGTATTTGTCATTGTGGGCATTGTGCTGCTGGTGGGCGTAGTGCGCCGCTCCATTCGTCAGATGCGGCAGGACGCTGCGCGCGCAAAAGAAGAAAAGAACAACGCCGAAAGGAATTAAACATGGATAATAACGCTTCCCTGCTGCTTGACCTGCTGACGCTTGCCTGCGGCGGCTACTGTATGTACACATGGGTTAAGCTGCGCATTTTAAACCGCCTGTTCAAAAACGAGCTGCTTGTTCCCAAAGACCGCAAGCCTGAGGACTGTCTGGATGAGGAAGGCTACATCGCCTATATCCGCCCGCGGCTGTTTGTACTCTCCGCGCTTGTTGTCCTGACCGGCGTCATCTTTGTGCTGAACGATGTGCTGGCATCTCCCGTTGTGCCATATCCGTGGAGCATTATCCCGTGGGCGCTGGTGCTTGTGGCGCTGGTGTGGTACGCCATTTCCAACCGCCACGCCAACCGTGAATATTTTGGACTGTGACACCTGCAAAAATTGCGAAAAATCCGGCCATGCGGCCGGATTTTTCTTGTAAAACCATATGCGATGTGTTATATTTGAAATGTTGACGACAAATTCAAATCGGAGGAGACAGGTTATGCCGACGTAAGAGCCATTTGCCACGGAATCAATCAAATACAGGAGGAAACAGACTTGTCTACCTTAAAAGAAGAAATCTCCCGGCGCAGGACGTTTGCGATTATCTCGCACCCGGACGCCGGTAAAACCACACTCACCGAAAAGTTCCTGCTCTACGGCGGGGCAATCGCGCAGGCGGGCGCAGTCAAGGGCAAGAAGAATTCGCGCGCGGCGGTCTCCGACTGGATGGAAATCGAAAAGCAGCGCGGCATTTCCGTCACGTCGTCGGTTATGCAGTTCCAGTATGAGGGCTACTGCATCAACATTCTGGATACACCGGGACACCAGGACTTCTCCGAGGACACCTACCGCACGCTGATGGCGGCGGATTCGGCGGTCATGGTCATCGACGGCGCAAAGGGCGTTGAGCCGCAGACGCGCAAGCTCTTCAAGGTCTGCGCCATGCGCCATATCCCCATTTTTACGTTTATCAACAAGATGGATCGCGAGTCAAAAGATCCGTTTGATCTGCTGGACGAGCTGGAAAACGAGCTTGGCATCGAGACCTACGCCTGCAACTGGCCGATCGGTTCTGGCCGCGAGTTTCAGGGCGTGTATGACCGCCGTGCCGGCCGGCTGCTGTTCTTCTCGGGCGTATCGGGCAAGAACCGTGCCGACAAGGCAGAGGTTGACCTCTACGACGATAAGGTTTCAGAGCTGCTCGGCGAGCGGCGCTGCAGCCAGCTGCGCGATGACGTGGAGCTGCTTGGTGCGGGACGCGAGTTTGACATGGACGAGGTGCGCGCGGGACAGCTGTCACCGGTGTTTTTCGGCTCGGCGCTGACGAATTTCGGCGTAGAGCCGTTCTTGGAGGAATTCCTCCACATGACGCCAAGCCCGCTTGCTCGCGAGGCCGACTGCGGCATGATTGACACGTTCAGCCCCGACTTTTCAGCCTTTGTCTTTAAAATTCAGGCCAACATGAATAAGGCTCACCGTGACCGCCTTGCGTTTATGCGTATTTGCTCAGGAAAATTCGAGCGCGACGCGGAATATTATCACGTGCAGGGCAACAAGAAAATGCGTCTGTCACAGCCGCAGCAGCTGATGGCCTCTGAGCGCGAGATCGTGGACGAGGCCTACGCGGGCGATATCATCGGCGTGTTTGACCCCGGCATTTTCTCCATCGGCGACACGATTACCGTTCCCGGTAAGAAGTTTAAATTCGGCGGCATTCCCACGTTTGCCCCCGAGCATTTCTCCCGCGTCAGTCCGCGCGACTCGATGAAGCGCAAGCAGTTCATCAAGGGCACGGAGCAGATTGCGCAGGAGGGCGCAATTCAGATCTTCAAGCTGCCGAACTCCGGCATGGAGGAGGTCATCGTGGGCGTTGTGGGCACGCTGCAATTTGACGTGTTCCAGTACCGCATGAAATCGGAATACGGCGTGGATCTGCGGATGGAGATGCTCCCGTATGAGCAGCTGCGATTTATCGTCTCAGCACCGGTTGCGGATTATAAGGATTTGACGCTCTCGTCGGATGCGGAGCTGCTTGAGGACTATCGTGGCCACAGTTTGCTGGTATTCTCCAGTTACTGGTCAATCGACTATACGATCAAGCGCAATCCGGGACTGGTGCTGTCGGAGACGGCAGACTAATACTGATTCTTGATTAAAATATTTAATCAAGAATCCCGTGTGCTACGCACACTCGCATCGTGCGAATGCACGC
>CAKTUT010000047.1 GCA_934621665.1 uncultured Oscillospiraceae bacterium
GAACGTGACATACTTAAAGCCGGTGAATTGTAGCACTTTCATCAAATTCTGGTATGCCGGGTCATACGCGCCGATTGGCATGCCGCCCGCGTGCAGATACGCGCCGCTATCAGCGGGCAAATCCATCAGCTCCATGCTGTATTCATAGCTGTTTTGCAGAAGATAATGCGCGGGTGCAGCGCAGAGCTCCTCGCGCGTAATGACGCGGTTCGCTTTTAAAAGCGCTTGCAGCCACGGCTTGCGCGCGATTTCCTCCGGCGTAAAGCGCGGGCTGTCCGGCATCCAGACCAGAACCGGTTTGTTAAAGAATTTCCATACGACGTATGCTGTCTCTGGTTCAAATACAAGCTCACGGCCGCAATGCTCGGCCATGGTGCGAAAGCTCATCACGTCGGCCATTTCGCGCTGATAGAAGTTGAAAACGCAAAGACCGGTCTGCTGTGCCAGAAGCGTCTCCAGCTCCGCGTCCAGTCCGCATTTATCAAGCATTCCCTTTGGCAGGTTGACGTCCGGCTCAACGGTGACATCCGTCCGGCCATAGACCATTTCCAGCGTGCTGTCCATAAATGTGGTGGCCTCGCAGACCAGAAGATCGGGGTGCTGAGCCTTGACATATTCCATTTCACGCAGGACATTGTCAAGATATTCACCGTGCATGACGAGGTCGCCGGTGTAGTGAAGCTTCACGTCCGGCGTCTCCACATAGAATGACCAGTCCTGATAGCTCTGCGTGCATAACAGGAACGGCAGGACTGTAATTTCGCCGACGTGCACGGCCTCGCGGTCGTGCATGGGTTTCGCGGGGACAGTTCGGATGTTGTCGCTTCCAAGACCAACCGTTTCCAGCAGCGCCTCCAGCTTTTGTGCGGGCTCACTCATATAGACGTCAACGCGGTTGTCCAGCATGCCAAAATAGGACATATGATCCAGATGCAGATGTGAGATGAACGTGACGGTATGGCGCGGGTCGTCACATGCAGGGGTGGGGGAGAGAAGACCGCACAGATCCTCCTTGCGGTAGATACCGTCGATCAGCGGTGCGTCATGCAGCCGCACGGCGTCGGATAGGCGGTGGCGCAGGCGCGGCTGGACATGGCCGTCAAAAACGTCAGCCGAGGGGACGTAGGCAGTGCCGATTTCCAGAAGCACGCGGTCGTTGCCGTATTCCACGGCCATGATCACGCCACCGATGGTGTGGATACCGGCGTAGAATGTGATTTTTGTTTTCATAGATGATCTTCCTTTGCGCGGTAATATTGTGTACTGCTGCGAAGCAGAAGTGTGGGACTGACGACAGCGGGCGCTTCAAACGCCTCGCCGGTGCTCAGCGCGATGGCTTTCTTTACGGCAAGCTCTGCAATGCTGGCAATCGGCAGCGCCACAGTGGTCAACGGCGGGGTGATCAGTCCAGCGAGCGAAATGTTATTAAAGCCGGTTACCGACAAATCATCGGGAATGCGAATGCCGAGACGGCTGCACTGCTGGTATACACCGAGCGCGGCCATGTCATCGGCGGCGCAGATGGCCGTGATTTTCTGCGGGAGCAGCGCGGATACAGCCTGTACGCCGGACTCTACGTTGAAGTTTCCAAGATAAACAAGACTTTCATCGTACGCTACGCCGTATTCATCCAGTGCGCGCCGGTAGCCCGCAATGCGCTGCTGGCTGATGCCAAGGTCGAGCGGACCTGTGCCAAGGCCAATACGCCTGTGACCCAGCGAAAGCAGGTGCTGCGTGGCAAGATAGCTTCCGTATTCGTGATCAATGCCGATGTTGCACACCTGATCGGAGCGCATATAGTGGTCGAGAATCAGCACTGGGATGTGGCCATTGCGAATCAGACGAAAAAACTCCACCGCGTGCTCGGTACGGAACGAGGCCGAGGGGATGATGATGGCTGCGTCGGTGCTGCGTGTGATGAACAGCTTCAGATATTCATAGTCACGCTGATACAGACCATTGGAGTTGCCGAGAATAATGTTGTAGCCCAGTTTGAAGCTCTGCTCCTCTACGCATTTTGCAAGCTCAGAGTAAAACGGGTTGCTGATATCCGGAACAAGCAGGCCAAGCGTCCTGGTTTTTTGGCTTTTCAGCGACACAGCGGCAAGGTTTGGTGTATAATGCTGTCGTTCGGCGGTTTCCAGAATCTGCGTACGCACATCCTGTGAGACGCGGCACGGACGCTCATTAAGTACCAGAGAGACGATGGTTGTAGAGACGCCTACCTCCTGCGCGATGGTTTTCAGTGTCGCTTTCATCGGACGGATACCTCGATTTTGTGTGTTTTTGTTATTATACTGAATCAAAACGGCAAATGCAATAGATATTCAAAAAAGAAATGCATGGTTAAAAGATAAACCAAATGATTCAAAGAACAATATAAACAAAAATACGATGACTGTTTTGTAAAAAATGCGAAAATTACGCGTAAAATTTCGGATTAGCTGTTAAATTTGTCGAAATGCTGTTGACATGGCGAAAATGGGATGCTATATTGATAGCACGTTGATTAAACGTTTATTCACAAAATGGAGATGCAATCGAATGCAATATTTCTTCTTTGACTGTGATCCGGGGCATGATGATGTGCTTGGACTGCTTCTTGCGCTGGCCAGTCCGGAGGTTGAGATCCGCGGCATTGTGACAAGCGCTGGCAATCAGACGTCGGAAAAAACACTGCACAATACGCTGCGGTTATTAAGCATGGTGGAGCGAACGGAAATCCCGGTGATCAAGGGACTGAGCGCACCGATTCGCCGGAAGCTGACCATTGCCGCCGACGTTCACGGCGAGACAGGACTGGACGGTGCGGATCTGGGTGAAATCCACATGAAGCCGGAGCAGGGGAACCCCATTGACTTTATGCTCCGACACATTATGTCCGCACCCGAGCCGGTTACGGTTTTTATCACCGGACCGATGACGAACACCGCTGTGCTGCTGCTTAGTCATCCCGAGGTAAAGCCACACATCAAACAGATTTCGTTTATGGGCGGTGCGTGCTTTGGCGGCAACAAGACGCCGCTGGCTGAGTTCAACATCTATGTTGACCCAGAGGCGGCGGACGTGGTATTTGCAAGCGGCATACCGCTTGTCATGTGCGGCCTTGACGTCACGCTCAAAGCGCAGATATTCCCCGATGAGATCGAAAATATTCGAAATCTGGGCAACCGCACCGGTGCGGTGATCGCCGATCTGCTTGACTTTTTTGCGCGGACAACCACGCCGAATTTCCTCCACCCAGAGCGGCTGGAGGGCGCGCATATGCACGATCCGTGCGCGGTAGCTGCGGTGCTTGAGCCGGAACGATTTGTATTTAAAGAGATGTACGGCTATGTCAGCTGTACCGATGACGCAGCGCGCGGCTGCACGGTTCTGGACTACGACGGCATTTCCGGCAAGCCTGCAAACGTCCGTGTGGCGTTCGGTCTTGACCGCGAGTGGTTTATTGACCGTTTGACGAGGTCTATAGAGGTAATGCCATGAAACAGACACAAAAGGCAACGCTTCTTGTTACGCTTTCCAACGTCATCTACGGCTGCTCGTTCCTTGCGACAACTGTGGCGCTGCGCGAGTCCGGCTCTGCCACCTATGGCATTGTGGCGATGCGGTTTTTCGTGGCGTTTGTCGTGCTGAGTCTGCTACTGGCGTTCCGCGTGATCCATGTGGACTATCGCAGCAAGAATGTGTGGAAGCTTCTCCCAGCGGCACTGATCTATCCGGGACTCTATTTTATCTGCGAAACGTTGGCGCTTGGCTGCGCAAGCTCTGCAATGGTCGGTGTGACCATCGGCGCAGCGCCGGTATTTGTAGCGCTGTTCTCGTGGGTATTCCTCAAAAAACGTCAGTCGCCGCTGCAAATGCTCTGTATCCTTGGCAGCATCGCCGGTGTGCTGCTGCTCAATGTGGAGGGCATCAGTGGACAGGCGTTGAGCCTGAAAGCCGTTGTGACGCTTCTTGGCGCGGTGGTGACGATGTCGGTATACAACGTTATGGTTAACCGCGCAGGCGATCAGTTCACACCGACGGAGATCACGTATTTTATGGTGACGGTCGGCATGGTGCTGTTCGCACTGGTTGATCTGATTGCGCGAGGACCGTTTGCCGCGTTCCATGACTGTGCGTCCAGTTCATATCTGACAGCGGTGCTCTTTCTTGGCGTTTTTACCTCTGCTGGCGCAAGCTTTGCGCTCAATTACGGCCTTTGCTATCTCACGGCAGTCAAGGTTGCCGTACTCAATAACGTCACGTCTGTTGTGTCGATTCTGTGCGGTGTGATCGTGCTGCACGAGCAGTTTACCGTCTATGGCGTGCTGGGCTGCGCGCTCGTTTTGGCGGGCTGCATCGGCTACAGCGTAATAAAAAGTGATTCCTGATGGGAAACCGTCAAATCAATAGAAAATCTATGAGGTGAATGAAAACAATGAAAAGCAATTTCAGAAGATTTGCAGCGCTGGCTGCTGCGGTGCTGATGCTTGTCAGCCTGTTTGCAGGTTGTGCCAGCAAGACAGCAAATGACACCCCCGCGGCAAACGATACCCAGACAACCGACACCAAGACGAACGATAGCACACCGGCGGATAGCACCGCCGCCGCTGAACCGACTGAGGTTGTGGTGTGGCACTGCTTCACCGACAACCAGCTGGACGCGTTCCAGAAGATTGTTGACGATTTCAACGCCAGCCAGAGCGAGGTTGTTGTCACTGTACAGGCACAGCCGTATAACGACTGGGACACCAAGGTCATGCAGGCTGTCCGCAATGGCACTGGCCCTGACATCATCTTTGACTACCCCAGCACCGTTGCGCACTATGTTAACGATGGCTTTGTTGTGAATCTGAGCAAGTATGTGGACGATCCCGAAATCGGCATCGAGGGCTTTAAGGACTCTTTGTCTGCGTCTGTCTACGCAGAGGCAACGCAGTTTGCTGACGGTGGCCTGTACTGCATGCCGGCCTGCACTACCGGTACGGTTCTGTTCTACAACAAGACCATGTATGATGAACTCGGTTTGAGCGTTCCCACCACGTGGGAAGAGATGGCCGAGAACTGCAAGGCGATCTATGAGGCAAAGGGCATCCCGGGCTTTGGCTATGACAGCCTGGTTGACGGCGCGCAGATCATCCTGATGCAGGCTGGCAGCCAGTATGTCGATCTTGCTGCGGGCAAGGTTGACATCAACACGGAAAGCACAGTCGCCGCATACCAGTGGTTTGCCGATCAGGTGAACGCCGGCTACTTCAAGCTCCAGCCCGACGATTACTTCTCTACTGAGTACGGCGCAGGCGCGATTGCCTCCTTTATTGGCTCTGCGGCCGGCTACAGCTATGTGGTTGACGCCGTTGGCGATTCGTTTGAACAGGCTTGCGCCCCGATTCCGCAGGGCAGCACCAAGTGGGCACCCGCATGGAACCGCGGCTTGATTGCCTTTACCTCTGACGAGGCAACCGAGCGCGCGTCCTATCTGTTTATGAAGTACTTTGTCACCCCTGAGGTCAACAAGGAGTGGTGCGAGGCGTTCAGCGCTGTGTCCCCCTATACCGCAGTTGCATCTGATGCAGACTTCCAGAGCTATCTGAGTGAGAACCCCGCGCTGCTGGCGCTGAACGGCGAACTTGACGCGGTTGGCTACATCCCCGCATTTGACGCGTCCTCCACGGTTCGCGACGAGATTTCCAAGGCGCTGCAGGAGGCAAGCACCGGCATCAAGACGGCAGAGACTGCTCTGGCCGACGCCGAGGCTGTCTGCAACGCAGAAATGGCCGGCTAAGTCCGGACGCTGACAGATCCAACGTAACACGGCGCAGGGTGTCGGCAATTGCCGGCGCTCCTGCGCCGCTTTGGGAGAATTGATATGAAAGTTACAATTGATGGGCTGACAAAACAATACGAGGATAATTTTGCGGTACACAACTTCTCGGCGGAACTGAAAGATGGTGAACTGATTTCACTGCTTGGGCCGTCCGGCTGCGGCAAGAGCACCACGCTTTTCATGCTGGCGGGCATTACCAAGCCCACGTCGGGACGCATTTTGTTTGATGGCGAGGATGTGACCGACCAGAAGCCGGAAAAGCGCGGTATTGGTCTGGTGTTCCAGAACTATGCACTCTATCCGCATATGACGGTATTGGAAAATATCTGCTTCCCACTGGAGGTGCAGAAAGTTCCTAAAAAAGATCGCATCGAGCGGGCAAAGAAAATCGCAAAGCAGGTACATATTGACGAACTGCTCTCGCGCCGCCCGTCCGAACTGTCCGGCGGACAGCAGCAGCGCGTGGCAATTGCCCGCGCACTCATTAAGCAGCCGCGTTTGCTTCTGCTTGATGAACCGTTGAGCAATCTGGATGCAAGACTGCGCATTGAGATGCGCGAGGAGATTCGCCGCATCCAGCAGGAGACCGGCGTTACCACCGTATTTGTCACGCATGATCAGGAGGAGGCCATGAGCATCTCCGATCAGATTCTGCTGATGCGCAAGGGCGTTGTGATGCAGTATGACAAGCCGCAGAAGCTGTATGATGAGCCGGTAAATGACTTTGTGGCGGACTTCCTCGGCACGCCGCCCATCAATAAGCTTTCGGCTACGGTAAACGGCGGTAAGCTCTGTCTGGAGGACGGACAGACGGTTCACTTCCCAAAGTTGCCTGCGTTGCGTGAGGGACAGAAGCTCTATCTCTCGGTGCGTGCGGAAAGCTTCTTCCTGACGGAGAGCGAGCCTGCCTGCACCGGTGTTTTGAAGCAGACCTACGTTATGGGTAAGGAGCGCCTTGCGCTTTTACAGATTGGCGGGCATGACTGCCGTGCCTACATTTCGGACGTTGGCGACCACCAGCCGGGGCAGACGCTGCCGCTTGGCATCAAGAGCACCGGCGCGTTTCTCTTTGACGCGGAAACGGGAGCGCGGCTGTCATGAAAAAGAAAAAAACAGCCTCAGATCGGGGCTATACGGCGGGCGGCGCAGCCAAGGCCTATTTATATCTGCTGCCATTTATTCTGGCAATTGCCATTTTTACCATCTACCCGGTGGTAAATGTCATCATTAGCTCATTTAAGCAGAATTATAACGCCCTGACGGGTGCGTATGACGCCATTGGTGTGGGAAATTACGTCAAGGTTGTCCAAGATCCCTATTTTCTGCAGGCGATGCGCAATACCATTGTCTATGTTCTGATTGTTGTGCCGGTCAGCACGGTGCTGGCAATCTTTTTTGCAAATCTGCTGAACAAAAAGCTGCGCTTTAACGGCCTGTTTCAGACCTGCTATTTTCTGCCGCTGGTCACGTGCTCTACCGCCGTCGGCCTTGCGTGGAAATGGATGTATAACGCCGACTATGGCATCATTAACTATGTGTTAGGTCTGTTTGGCATAAACCCAATCGGGTGGCTGACGGACGTGAAGTGGGGCATGGCGGCGCTGGTGATCTATGGTATCTGGAGCATTCTACCGTTTACCATTATCATCATTCTGTCCGGTATGCAGAATATTGACGAAAAGCTGAGCGTCGCCGCACAGGTGGACGGTGCAGGCTCGCGGATGATTTTCTTCCGCATTAAGCTGCCGCTTTTGATGCCCACGGTCAGTCTGGTGGTTGTCGTCAATATGATCAGTACGTTCAAGGTCTTTACCGAGCTGTTCCCGCTCTTTAACGGAAACCCCGGCGTTGCCTATACGCTATACACGGTGGTGTATTACATCTATCAGATGTTTTACTCCAAGTGGAAGCTTGACAAGGCCTGCGCCGCGGCGGTTATTTTGCTTCTGGTCATGGTGCTGTTTACAAAACTGCAGTCCCTGATTGAGAAGAAAACCAGATACTAAGGAGGGAAAGGCATGAAAAACGAGCAAAAGGGAAGCTGGCTTGGCCGCCTGGTGGACTATATTCTGCTGGCGGTTGGCGCGTTTTTGATGGTGTTTCCCTTTATCTGGATGGTACTGTCTGCGTTCAAAACGCCAAGCGAAATTGCGTCCCGGCCGCCGGTGATTTTCCCGGCGTCGCTGAGCTTTGACAACTTCGTCTACGCGTTCAAGACCGCGCCGTTCCTGCGCTACTTTGTAAACTCCGTCATTGTCACGGTGTCCATCGTGATTTTGACTATGGTGACAACGATTCTGGCGGCATTTGCCTTTTCAAAACTGCGCTTTCCGGGGAGAAAAATCATGTTTTCCTCTCTGGTGGTACTGATGATGGTGCCGTTTGAGCTGCTGGTTGTGACACTGTATACGATTATCACAAAGCTTGGACTGATCGACAATATTCTGGCACTGATCATCCCATTCACCTCCAGCATTTTCTACACCTACATTTTGAAAAATTTCTTTGACAGCATTCCCGACGCGCTGTATCAGTCGGCGAAAACCGACGGCGCGAGCGACTGGTTCTTCCTGTGGCGTGTGCTGGTACCGATTGCAAAGCCGTCTCTGGTTTCCATCATCCTGCTCGACGCCATCAGCTGCTGGAACTCGTTCCTGTGGCCGCTGCTGGTGACGAACACATCCAGCAACCGCACGCTTCCGCTTGGCCTGTACGCGTTTATGTCGGAGGGCGGCATCCACTATGAAAAGCTGATGGCTGCGGCTACGGTCGTGGTTCTGCCGATGATTATACTGTTCCTGTTCCTGCGTAAGAAGATTGTCAGCGGCGTTGCCAGCGGAGGTGTCAAGGGATGAGCGAGATCAAAACCATTCTGTTTGACATGGATGGCACACTGTATCAGGACTTTAATTTCCACCGCGATTATCTGCGATACAGTCTGGAAAATACGCCATATGAATCGCGCCTGCCGGAGGCGCTGTCGCTGGCGGAGCGAACGCTTGACGGAAACGGTCTTGTAATGAACCGCTTTTACCGTCTACCGGAAGCTGTACCTGCGGAGGGCGCGCTTGAACAGACGCTTCGCGGTGCAATGCAGTTGGAAATGCCGTTTGCGCACTGCTATGAAGCAGGTCTTGGCAAGCTTGCGTATCTTGGCGATCCGTGGGAGGTTGTCACGCTGATTACGTCAGCTTATGGCGTTTTGGAGCAGAATGGCGAACAGGCGTTTCTCCGCGTGCGCGAGGAGATGCACCGCCAGTCGATCCATGCAGATCCGGCGCTGCTGTCGGTACTGCTGCGGCTGAAAGAGCGCTATCATACGATTCTTTTGAGTAACTCTCCGGAGCAGTCAGCGTCAGATTTTATCGAAAAACTGGGCTTTCAGGACGCGTTCTGCGAAAAAATTTATGACGCGCACAAGCCCTATGGTTTGCTGAAAACAGTCTACCGCGTCCACCCGGAGCTGCGCGAGCAGCCGGAGCAGATGCTTTCGGTTGGCGACCACGCATTCAACGAAATTGAAAATATCCTCCTTGCGGGCGGTAAAACGCTCTGGATGAATCCTTATGGCGATGCACCGCAGGTGGATACGACGTGGTCGGTTCGCTCGATTGCAGAACTGATTGCATTCTTTGAAGATAACTTTTTAAATTGATCTCCACCTCTCTCTATTAAGTGCCGCCTGCCGGAATTTCCGGCAGGCGGCACGACTTTTTGCCTAGGGTGTATTCTTCCAACTCCAAACGCAGCCGGACAGCGGGCCTTTTTGCGGTGTGCCGCGCCATTTTTCCTTGAAATACGTCAGTATTCCTACGAAAAAATGTCTTGCGCAACGCAAAAATTCCTCGCTGCCGGTCACATCATGCGTTTTCAGATACACCCTATGAAATTTAAAGTGCGCGTTTTTGGCACAGCTCCTGACGGATGGGGCAGAAGCGCTCCGGTATATCGCATTGTGGCACGCTGGATGCACTGAATGTGCCCAGCCGCGTCAGCGGCCGTGTGACGGCGCAGTTGAAAATGGCGCTGCCGGGCGTGTTTCACAGCGAAACGGCCACACCGATTGGAAAAGAAGCTTTTTCAAAGCACAGAACGCGGACGGCTAAACGCATAAAACAGACAAGCCGGCTTTCCGTGCAAGGTCACTGCTGGGACGCGCCTGCCTCCAGCGCCGTTTGCATTGCTTTCAGCGCCTTTTTCTCAATCCGCGAGACATAGCTGCGGCTGATAGCGCATTTTGCGGCGATTTCGCGCTGTGTCTGCGGCGTGCGTCCGCCAAGACCATATCGCAGCGTAATGACAGCCTTTTCACGCGGCGTGAGCACGTTGTCCATGACGCGGTAAAGCTGCCTGTGTAGTTCCTTGGCACTGAGATCCTCAAACAGATCTTCTTCCGAACAGATCGTGTCAATCAGCGACAGCGCGTTGCCGTCCTTGCCCGTTTCAATGCAGTCCGACAGCGAGACATCTGAGGCGGTCTTGCGCTGGGAGCGAAAATACATCAGGATTTCATTCGCTATCCTCTCCTAACGGATACATAGGTTGGTCAATGGGCGGCAAATCCGCCTCTCCATCCTCCGCAAAGAGGTAAACATAGGCATTTTTGCCGTCCCAGACCACCTTTTTGACGATGGTGCGCAGCAGGCGGCGCTTTTCCTCCAGCGTTGCCGAATCCACTGCATTGGCGAACGACTCAATCATCTCCTGATGGAAGGCAAACTCCTGATGGAGCATACGGCTCTGCTCGGTCAGGGCTTCCAGCTCAGAAAGTCTTGTCTGTTGAGCCTCGCTCTCCTGATGGAGCTCGTCGATCTGCTCCATGACGTACTTCGCGGAGGTATCGCTGGCAACGGACAGGGACTCCACCAGCCGCTTGATGCGGTATTCAGTTTTGGCGTACTTTTCTTTCAGGAGCGCCAGCTCCGCGTCATAGCCCTCCTTATTGTCGCAGATGGTCTTCTTGGTCTGCGTCAGCAGTCTGACAAGCGTCTCTTTGTCGGCGGACAGCTTGCGGATCTTCTCGATGATCTTGGCATCCAGCGTGTTGCCGTTACAGTTTTTCATGCTGCAAATCGTGCTGTGGCTGCGCTCCTTGGTGGAGCACATGTAGGTGTAGATCAGCTCGCCGTCCGCCGTGCGGCGGTTGGTCAGCTTC